>NZ_ONDD01000012.1 GCF_900316465.1 uncultured Fibrobacter sp.
GTGGCAGATTGATGTGCGTGCCCTTGCACGCCGCTGGTATTGTAGGGCTACGCCCGTATATGAAGAACCGCCGGCTTCGCCGGCGGGTCACTTTTTTTTCTCCTTCCCTGCTCGTTCTCCTCCGAGCGTTCTCCTTTTGTGACCGCTCGGCTCTATCACATTCATAAAAATGTGACATCGCCTCGTTCTCGCCTCCGCGGCTCGTTTATACTGAGCCGCTTTGGCTCACGATGACCGCTTGGCATTTGGCTCGCTCCCTAAGCCATTCTGGTCCCACTGAACTCCCAATCAGCTCAGTTTCTTCGCCTTCATTGCCAGTTTACACTTGGCAATTTCGGCTTACATTTGGGCACTCTTCGTATAGTAAGTCTCCGGGAATGCCTTTGCAGCGCATTGATTGCACAACATGCGAAGCCTTGTTTCGGCAACGGATGTCACGCGGATCTGCGCGCCGCAATCAGCGCACTTCGTGAGAAATACCATGGACAACGGTGTGGTCGAGGTAGTAGTGCCGCGAGCCTCGCCCACCTTGTGTACCGTATTGCGGAATACGATTTCTCCGTCTGCATTCTGGATGATTTCACGTGTGATGCAGCAGTCAAAACTGCGTCCGCGACGATTGCGCATACGCATGTTGAAGCTTGCATTCACGGTGTCATTGCGGAATGCGTACCAGTCGCTTGCATGGCGGTACAGGTCGGTAACGTAATGCCATTGCAGTTCCGAAGGCTCGAAACCGAACATACGGCAAAAACGCCTGTTTCCGCTCAGAAGGCGGCCGTGTTGGTTGACCTCAAAGTAGGCCAATTCGATAGAGTTCTCTGTCATCATTGTGCGCCTCCTTTTAGATAGTGCCGGTACAAGACATCGGCAGAACTGATCGCTTTGTTCCCCAATCGCGCATCTATAATAGAGATATTCAAGTCCTTATCGCCGAATACGAACGGCGTCTCAAGAATGTTGTCGGCAGTAATGTAGTTGATGTCGGCAATCTTGGTAAGAATCTGTTCGGCAATCAAGAAGCCGTCCTTGTAGAGCATCACGTGCTTACCGTCCCAAACGCCGGTCACGGTGATTTCTTTACCGACTTCAATCGTTGCCGAAGACACGACAGCCTTGTCATGGCAAGAGGTGTACTCGAATCCGTTTCCGATAAAGAATGCGAAAGCGGGCGTCTGGACATGGCATGACGATTTTGTAATAGCAAGGTTGAACAGGCCCGTCTTTCCGAACACGTTCTTGCTGTAGCGCAGCGATTCCGGGAAGGCTGTTACCTTAAAGGTGATTTCGAACGTGAGTTCTTCAAGACCATTTGCAAAGACGAGAGAATCGTTTACGGTGCTTTCGTTTGCCGGCATGTTCGATTCGTTCCAGTGATATACGAGACCGTAATCAGGATCGTTCGGCAAAAGGATGACAGCATCGGAATTAGAGTCTACTGTATCCTGCGGCGGGAGTATTGTCGCGGAGGTGTCCGGCGGATCATCAACCGGGCCCGGATCAGGCGTCATACCGGTTGCAGGCGGAATCTCGACCGTCTGTACGGGCGGAGCTTCAAGATCTTCGGCATCCACATCTTCTGCCACGCTCGTCGGAACAGGCCCCAAGACTGTTACGCCAGATTTATATGTCAAATAGTAATTGGATACAGAGACATATCCGTTAGTGGTCACGGATTTTATGACGAACGAACTAGTTCCTTCAGGAATTGCCAATTCAAACGAGCCGTCTGAATTACCCTGTACGACGAACGTGCTATCTTTTAAAGCAACTTCGATAGATTTGGTGCCGTTTTCTGAGTAAACGTAACCCTTGATGTTATAAGAGGTTTTAACAGGGACGTCGACAATAGGAGCGGGCGTATCGGCAGAGTCGTGTCTGTCAACACTTACCGGATCGAGATGAACAGAATCCACCGATTGAACAAGCGTATCACCAATAGGAAGATTTGCATCGGCAACGTGGATGCAATAGGTGGTATCATTTCTTGTGTAGCAATTTTGGGGATCGGTATTCGGAGCGACATTAGAGCCGTTTTCGGTTTCATCCGAAACACCCGCAACCGTATTCTGTTGCTCGTCTACGCCACCAGCCCAAAAAAATCCGCATGCAGACAGCGTGAATGCGAAAGAAGCAACAGCCCAATGGCCAAGACTTATTTTACAAAGCCTAGTCATGGCGCTCCTCCTCGGGCAAGGTGTTGGTGAGGGGGAACAATTGCACGTTCAGTCTGTAAACGCGTTCTTCGCCGGAATCTTCCATCACGATCGAGCTGATGCGGCGACGGAATTCGGCGATTTCTTTAGTAATCTTTTCGTAGGCGTTTTCGGAAATGCCAATGGTAAGGCCGGAGATGTCACGTTCGTTGACCGGAACCTGGTCAAGGCTTTGAACGCCGAGCTCGCCCATTTGACGGTGCATTTCGCGGATGGCGAGCGAGGTGACATCGAGATTGCCCGTAGTCACAGAGCGATTGCTCTGGGTATAATGGCCCTGCTCGTCTTTATCGAGAAAGCCATTCTTTTCGAGCAACTTGAGAGAGCTTTTGACATGAGCCGCATCGCTTTCAAAGACGAGCTCCCCCGCCATCTGGGCGGGTGTTGCGCCATTCAGGTGCGGGGCCATTTCGCGAAGTACGGGATTCAGCCAGCTGCCATAATAGTCGTACTGGTCTTCGCCCACAAGCGCAAAGGCATTTTCGTTGGCGATGTTGCGCATTTCGGCAAAGATTTTCTTCTTTGCGGCCGAAGACTTTTCTTGATTAAATGCAACCAGGTGCCTGAAGTACTGCAGATCGACACCGACAAGGCCCATAGCAGACGCGACGCGTTCAATACCCGCTTCGCTCAAGTTTGCCTTGCTGTCGCAAACAAGCTTCAAGAACACCGGAGAGGAATAGCCAGCAGCTTTGGCGAAGTCGCGCCAAGTAAAACCGGAACGTTCCTTGCGTTCGGTATAATAGTCGCGAATATAAATGCGATAGCTGGTATATTCCATTACAGGTTTCATGCCTTTTAATATATAATCTTTTCGTAACAAAGTCAATAGACTATGATACAAAAAGTTAAAAATTTTTAAAAATCGGCAATTTTTACAAATTTTAAGCAATAATCAGCAAATTTTCATGATACAAGCGTGCAAAAAACATTGATAAAAGTCATAAATTAACGCAAAAAAAGGCCCTCGGATATTATCCGAGGGCTAAAACTTGTATCATGAATTATTATGTCAAAGGGTTTCTGTGAGCCACAAGCGACTCATCATAATGAGTCGTGGTGCGACCTTTGGCCACTTAGCACTTTAGTGCTTATATGGACATGGCCACCTTTAGGTGGGAGTGAGACGATATCACATTTTCATGTATGCGATAGAGTCGAACGGTCTCTTTAGCCACGGCTGTGGGCGTAGTTCGCCTTCTTGTCTTCATACATCAAGGCGTCGGCTTCGCGCATCGCCTTACGGACGTCTCCCCCGTTTTCGTCGTGGTAGAACCCGATAGCGAAACTCACGTTGCCCTTGATTTTGGATTTCTCGCGGAGCTTGTCAACTCTAGCTTCAAGGCTATCCTTGGCAACGTCGATTGCCACCACGACAAATTCGTCGCCGCCTGCACGGTAGATTTCGCAATCGTGGAACGTTTCCTTCAGAATCTCAGCAGCACTCTTCAAGAGCGCATCGCCGGCATTGTGGCCTTCGTTGTCGTTAATGGGCTTTAGTCCGTTCAAGTCGGCGAAAACCACTGAAATCGTTCTGTAATTGACTTCACCGCTTACAAATTGGAGCACCCTGTTGTTCATGGCGTTACGGTTGTTCACGCCAGTCAACAAGTCCTCGTTGCTCAAGAACCTAAGGCGCTGCACCAACTTGTAGCTGGCCACTTCAGAGGCAATAAAGAAGGTCACCAGTTCAAGGGTTTCCTTAATGCGCAGGACTCTGGAGGTATCAAAGTTTGTCGCCCAAATGAATCCGACAAATTCGTTGTTGTGCGTCAACGGCAGCAGAACCAGGCTTTCAACACCGGCTTCCATCATGGTTTTATGCCAGACTGGATTTCTCTGACGAATAATTTCCATGTCTGCTTCGTTCTGGATAATCAGACAGTTGCTCCCTTTAAGCGTTTCTATCCAGGATTCCGCGATATAGATATATTCGTTGTTGAATACCCTATCAAGATCCAGCGGAGGCATGCCTTGCTTTCGGGCACAGCTCAAAATGGAGCAAGTTCTCTCCTTGAAGTCGGTCAAAAGAACGCTGCAGGTGCTCGCTTTGCAAATAATGCGAACGTCTTCAATCACCTCGTCCATGGTTTTCCTGAAATCCTTTGAACCGCGCAGCTTGATGCATGCCTTGAGCACGTTTTGCGAAATTTCAGAAGAAAGTCTTGTAGAGGTGTCAAGGTCTTCTTCGGGCTGGATTTCAAGGGTAAAGGTGCAATAGCCCTTTTCGTCGTCATCGACATCAATGGGCATCATGAATTCATTGATGCAAAAATTAAAGCGTTCCGGGCGAATGTAGGCATGAACCGGCTTATGCAGAATGGCACTCTGGTAAACGAACTTCTCGAAGTTCAGCTCCTTTTCCATGTACCGTTCGTAATTGGAGCCGGGAACAAAAGTCTGGCAGAAAACAGAATTGCCGTCATTGTCTTTTCTTTCCATAGACTTGATATAAGCTGGGTTTCCCGCTTCAATGCGGATAGTCCCGATACTCCCATCTGTAGTCTTTTCTACAGACAGGACGCTTGTCATCGCACGGAATGAATCGACAAATTTTTGCAATTCTTTTTTTTTCATTTTCTCCTCGATTCAGGGAACCGATCATAGAAACGTTTTTTGTCTTCGTACATAAGGGCGTCTGCCTCGCGCATTGCGGCACGGATGTCGCCACCCTTATCATCGTAGTAGAAGCCTAATGCAAAACTAACATTTTCTGGATCCTCAGAATCCTTGCGAAGTTTTTCGACAAGCGTTTCAAGCCTTTTTTTAGGTTTGTCCAGGGCTACAACCACAAATTCATCGCCACCGGCACGATAAATTTCGCACTCATCGAACGTCAATTTGAGAATCATGGCCGCTTCTTTCAGCAGGCAGTCACCCGCATTATGCCCTTCGACATCGTTAATCGGCTTAAGACCGTTCAAGTCGGCAAAGATAATAGCGATTGATTGAGGCGTTCGTTCTCGACCGGATACCAAACGAAGCACTCTGTTGTTCATGGCGTTACGGTTCAAGACGCCTGTCAGCATGTCTGTTGAGCTCAGCATTTCAAGACGCTGTAGAAGTTGATAGTTGGCAATTTCTGAGGCTATGAAGAATGTCGTAAGTTCAAGGGTTTCTTTAATGTGATCGGTGTTTTTGGTATCAAAGTTAGTAGCCCAAATAAAACCGACCGTTTCGCCGTTGTACTGGAGCGGGAAGAGAACAATACTTTCCACCTCGGCACTTTTTAATGACCTGTACCAATTGGGGTTGCGGAGTTTGACCTCGCTCATGTCGTTTTCGTCTTGAATGACTAGACAATTGCTTCCGTCAATAGTTTCAAGCCAAGACTTGGCGTAATTAATGAAGGAATTGTCTAAAAAATTCTTGAGTGAACGCTGTGGTACCCCTTCCGCAATGTCTTCACTTAAAAGACTGCAAGTGCTTTCCTTGAAATCTGTAAGCATGATACAGCAATAGCTTGCTTCGCAAGTAACGCGAATATCATGGATGATTTCATCCATCGTTTTCAAGAAATTCGTAGAACCGCGAAGCTTGATACAGGTCTGCAAGACTTGCGAAGTTGCCTTGGCCGACAAATTGGTCATCTGCTCGGTATTTGCTTCGCTCGACAGTTCTTGAGTGTAGGTGCAGTAATACTTGTCTGGATCGTCGATATTCAGTGGCAGGCTGAAAATATTGAACCAGATTGGAAAACGGTTCGGATGAATGTAGGCATGCATCGGCTTTTTTTCGACTGCGCTTGCAACGATAAAATGCTCAAAATTAAGGTCTCTCGGAAGATACTGGGTGTATTCAAGTCCCGGAGTAAAACCGTTTCCGTCATTCATGGTCGCTTGAGATTCGTCGCTTTTTTCAAAAGTGGAAAGGTAAGCCTTGTTTCCAACTTCGATACGGATTTTCCCGACTGATCCATCGGGATTTTTCTCGACCGACATGATACAGGTCATCGAGTCGAAATGATCGACATATTCCTGTAAATCCATAGAATCTCCTTCTTAAGCATTCCAATAAGGACACTTATAATTAGTAATTAATATAATAGCACTTTTTTCGTGAAAAAGTGCTATCATGATAAATTTTTCAGAATTTTTTTATTTCAAATTGGAATATTCACAGGTGTGATGACTACTTGGATAAGTCCTTCACCACCATGATTCCGCTGCGTTCAATCTTCGGGTATTGGCGCATGCCTTCGCCACCGCGACCCTTGTCGAGCACTTCCAGAAGTTCGCCCTTGGTCGAATACAGGTGCAGCTCCCAGGGGCCGTTCGGAGCGTTGAAGTAGCCGGAATTCTTCTGCACGTTGCGCTGGAAGGTTCGGTTGAGGCGGTCTTCTACGCTGCGGGCCTGCACAAGCGAAATATCGCTGAGTTCCCAAGAAATCGGTACCCCGCCCATATCGTAAATCAACAAGGCATCGGGGTCCGTATCTTCTTTCATGGTAAACTTCCAGCTAAAGCTCTGCCAGCTGGTACTCAAGTCCAGGATACGGCCGTTGGCGTAGGGCGTATATTCTTCGGAATCTCGCTTGATATTCACATTCAGGGTGCGGGGCTTGTCGGCCTTGGCGCGCATGCTGAAAATGTAGGTGATACCTTCGCGGAGCGAAAGTTTCTGCTTGAACTGCAGGTTCCAGGATTCCTTGCCTGCCTTCTTGATGTCAAAACGGACAACGCCGTTCGTGACCTTGACGTCGGCCTTGCCGCCCCAGAAGTCCACTTGCCAGTTGGTTAGCGGTTCGTCGGCAGAAAAATCGCCGTTTTGAATCAGATTTGCATCGATTGCCTGGGAGCCTGTATCAAAATTCTTTTCTTGAATGAATGTCGGAATGACGCTCGTGTTCTGGATGCCGTTTGGGTTATCGACGCAGACTTCCTTGCCCCAGCCCACCAGGGTATTGAATGAGCTGTGGACTGTCATATCCATTTCGGGGCTGTCGAAGTTACCCGGACCCCAGCTCCAGGCGAGCCAACCGATACTCAGGCGTTCGGCTTCGGACATAATGAACTTATACGGGATTTCCTTGACATCGCCAGCGGCAACAGGAGCGAATTCGCCTACGATCAGCGGCAAATTCTTTTCGACGGAGGCTTCGAGCACGCCGCGAACTCGGTCTTGAACCGTCGCGTAGCCCGTTGCCTTCGGGTCGTGACGTTCCGAGGGCCACCACATGTGCAGCGAGAACAAAAGGTTGTGTTCCGGATCGGCCTGCAAAAGCTTAGGGCCTACTTTGAGCAGGTTCTTTTCGCTTTGGCCCCACTGGTCCGCGTCAATCATCAACGGAATGCGTATATTGGCGGCACGCATCCTAGTGACAATGGAATTGTACACGGTAAAGAATTCGTCAGCAGACTTCGATTCGGCGCCCGGTTCGTTACCGATATTCAGAATCAGGTACTGTTGGTGATTCGAAATCATCTGAACCGTTTCTTCACGAAGCCAGAAATCGACGGCGTCGCTCAGGCGATCCCAGTTGCCCGTAGTATCGTGAATTTCGGGAATAGGAATCATTCCGTTGGAAATGCACTGTACAATGATGTTGTCGAGGTCGCTCACGCGGCCGCGGGTATTCCAAACGATTCTGACGCAGTTGGCACCCGTCTTGGCGATTTCGGGAATTGTTTTTCCTTCGCGGTCAGTCCAAATAAACATGTGGTTGATTCCGCGAAGAACAACCTTTTCATTGTCCTTACTGTATAAAAAGCGATCTTGTACAAAAAATCCCGGTTTAGCCGAAACCATATTCATAGCGTCAAATTCTCCATTTTTCCAAAAGAAAAATACAATTATTTGCCGAAATAGGAGTGATTTTTTTGAAAATCACCTTAAAAATGGTTGGAAGGGTTTCAACAACGGGAAAAATGTCTTTCGGGCAGGTGCTTCCAGTAGTACACCGGCAGACAGCGCTTTAAGAGTTTCGGGTTTTCGCGCTCCTTGATGGCGATAGACTTGTAGTAATCTTGCCAAAGTCGGACCATTTCGTCGGGCGGCGTGGCCTTGGAGACTGCATCCATGTTCGGAATGGTGATTTCTGCCAGCTGGTGGCCCGCGTAATACACACCGAAACCTCGCTTGGAATCGTAAATCGCCCACTTTTCGTTGGCAAATCGCCCGCGAAAGTGCCCCACAATCAAGTCTAGAATGTCATATTTGGGCTCGATTTCGGCGAAATAGGTGCCGTCAGAGGTCTTGCTGAAGCGTACAAGTCCGAGCATACCGCCCGCCTCGTGGCGTACAGCGCGGGCGGTCATGAACAGCGGGAGCATTTCGTCGGAAGTCGGATTCTTGGCGTAATTCGGATCCTTGCCATCGAAAACTTTGCGGAGGTAGGCAAGAATCTTCATCTCGATGCCCTCTTCCTCGGAGCGAAATGCAACATGCAAGAGTTCCAGGATATCGGCGCTGGCATAATTTTCGATAGCCCGCTTGAGCCTTGCCGCCTCTTCTTCAGACGTTTCAATGCGGAAGGGCTGCATAAAGAGGTTACAAGGAGTTGTGCTGCGGTCGCCATGAATTTCGCCCACATCCAAGTGCTGGCGGTAAATTTCGAAGACTACGCTCAAGAATCCGTCGAAAGTTGAATCATAAGAGATGGAAAGCATGGGGTAAGGATGTGAAATGAGTGATGAGTGATGTGTGATGTGGGATGAGAGATGTGATGTGTGTAGTGTGAGATTATTCATTACTCATTTCACATTACACATTTAACATTATATATGCAATTAACCTGCGGCAGGAAGTGCGAGGGGTTGGTTTGCGAATAAGTCTAGCTGCAGGGATTTTGGCTTGGGGAGCAGCAAGGGGCGCACCATTTCAGGATAAAGCCTGCGCAGGCTGGCGGGAGTATCCGGATGGTAAATAAAGTACTGCGCCCGCTTGAGTACGACACCCATCTTTTTCAGGTGTTCCAGGCGAATTTTGGAGAAACGACGACCCGAGGCAATCAATTGAGCCGACTTGACGCCAATTCCAGGCACTCGCAAGAGCATTTCGTAGTCGGCAGTTTGAATATCAATCGGGAAAAATTCCGGGTGACGCAAGGCCCAAGCAGCCTTTGGGTCGAGATCCAAGTCTAGATTCGGGTGCGCCTGGTCGACCACTTCGTCAAAGCCGAACTTGTAGAATCGCATGAGCCAGTCGGCCTGATAAAGCCTGTGTTCGCGAACCAGAGGTGGCTTAGTCGTAAGCGCAGGCAAGCGCTTGTCGGCATTGAGCGGTACATAGCCCGAAAAATACACGCGTTTCATTTGCTGTTGCTTGTAGAATCCGTTAGAAAGAGTCAGAATTTGCAAGTCCGACTCCCCTGCTGCCCCGACAATCATTTGGGTGCTTTGACCTGCAGGCAAGAACTTTGGCGAATAGCGGGAATGGTCTGTCTTGTATTCCAGCTTACGCTCGGCTAAAAAATTCATGGGAGCAAGAATCGAGGCATGATTCTTTTCGGGGGCCAGGTATTGTAGCGCCCTGTCTGTCGGAATCTCGATATTCACGCTGCTGCGGTCGGCATAAAGCCCTGCTTGGTACAGGAGTTCGCGACTGGCTCCAGGAATCGCCTTCAAGTGAATATATCCGCCAAATTTATGGACTGTGCGCAGTTCCTTGGCCACTTGAATCAGCATTTCCATAGTGCGGTCTGGGCTACCCACCACTGCAGAACTTAAGAAAAGTCCCTCGATATAGTTACGGCGGTAGAATTCCAACGTCAGGTTGATGAGTTCCTTGGGCGTAAAGGTGGCCCGAGGAATATCGTTGCTACGGCGGTTAATGCAATAGGCGCAATCATACTTGCAGGCATTGCTCATCAGCACCTTCAAAAGCGAAATACAACGCCCGTCAGAAGACCAGGTATGGCAAATACCCGCGCTACAGGCGCTCCCGAGTCCGCCCTTGGGCGCTTGCCGTTTGGATCCGCTAGAAGAACACGACACGTCGTACTTGGCCGCGGCCGAAAGAATATTCAACTTTTCGCGAATGTCCATAAATGCCCTTTTGTTTAGTTGCACCTTTGTTCACTAAATATAAGTATAACTGCACAAAAAAGCAAGTGGTACTATACAAAAAAAATAAGACCCCGAAGGGCCTTATTTTTTAGATGAATTTAAGAGACTATTTTACGAAAATCTTCGCATTTCTAGCATAGCGGGCGCTTTCCATGCGCACCACATAGTTGCCCTTGGCCAGGTGAGCGAGGTTAAAGCTCTTGGAAGAAGTCTCCGTTTCAGCGAAAGATTCTACCATGTGGCCCATCATGTCAAACACCTGTACGCGAAGCATAGCAGGCTTCGGCAACACAATCATCAGTTCATTATTGGCATAACCGAACTCGAAGCCAGGCTTGACAGATGCAATAATTGAAGATTTTTCGCTGCTGGAGGACTTTCCTTTTTCGCTCGAAGAGCTGCTTTCAGTAGTCGAGCTAGAGCTCTTACCCTTTTCGGAGCTGGAGCTTGTGGGCTTAGTCGTTTCGCTACTGGAAGAGGTTCCCTTGCTGCTAGAAGAACCAGTCTTTTCGGAGCTTGAAGAAACGGTCTTTTCAGAACTAGAGCTTTCAGGTTTCGTCGTTTCGGAGCTGGAGCTTGTTGCGCTGCTAGAAGAAGTTTCCTTGCTACTAGAAGAATCAACTTTTTCGGAACTAGAAGAAGTTGCTTCAGAAGAACTGCTCGAAGCAAGAACAACATTAATCTTTCCCGTTACTGTCGATTTTTCCGAATAAATATCCATCAGTTCAATCGTATAAACGTATTCCTTGGCTGCCGATGCAGAATTTACGGTACCAAAAATCTTGACTTGTTTCTTTTCCGGGTCCTGTTCCATTTTCAAATTAGACGGGAAGCCAAAACCTTTCACAGATTTTACATGATCATATTGATAAACAATCGGAACAATGTCTTTGCCGGCAACAACCGTTTGATTATCGCTGCCTTCGACAAGATCAAATTTCATGGTCACCGGCGTCACATTGATCGTAGCCTCTGCAGTAGCCTCATTGTCTGTGCCGCTAACAGTGTATGTGACCGTATACGAGCCCTTGGTATCTTCATCAAGCAAACCAAAAATGGTCACAGTATTCTTCGTGTTATCGGTACTAACACTAAAACCACCAGGGAAACCGGTAAGTCCACCAAATTTCGTCACATTTTCAAATTTGAACACAATCGGTTCAATCGAATCGCCCGCGGTTACCGTCTGTGTCGCATTTTCGATAGTTTCAATCTTTGTCACAACCGCCTTATGAGTCACTTCAACGGTTGCTTGGGCTTTAGCCGTTTCTTTTCCATCGGTAACTTCAAGCTCGATGGTGTAAGTCCCATCTTCCGCTTTTTCGTTAATATCGCCCGAGACCTTGATGATCATGTTTTCGCCGTCTTTTGATGCAGAAAATTTTCCCGGCGGAATCTTTGTGAGCTGGTAATTATTTGCACCCGTAAACGAGAATGAGACGGGTTTGATAGCTTCGCCGGCAACCACTTTCTGAGTTGCATTTTCTGCGACACTCACGGAAACAGGTGCGCCTGTGACTTTGAAAGTGATTTCGACACTAAGCGTATCTTTTTCGTTATCTTGCTTTACGCCACGAACAATATATTTATACTCGCCAGAGGCGGTGTTAGCGTCTATTTTACCGCTAATTTTAATGATTTGGTTTTCACCGTCCCTTTCATACTTAACTCCAGAGGGAGAACTGCCAAAAATGAATGATTTAATGCCGGAATATTCAATTTCAATTTCCGAAATGGCTTCGCCCGCCTTGACGGACTGAGTGGTTTCGCCCTTGATGACTTTAAGAGTTGTCGGCCTTGCTTGCAAGATGAATTCAAATTGCGTTTGGGCAACTTTGCCTTCATCATCTTCTACCAAGATATAAGGCGTAATTGTTTTGGGGTTTAGATTACGTTTGATTCGCCCCGAGATTTCACAAACATTATTGGTCCAAGTTTCCGACAAACCCAATGCCGCGAAACCGTCTGATTTAAGTTTTCCCTTGATATTTTCGTATGAAATCTTTGTCGTTTCGATTTCATCACCCAACATCACAGTCTGTTTGAGTTGGCCCGACAGAACCTTTTGTGTAATTTTATCAGAAGCAACATACCCTTCTGCAAATGCTGCGGTTGCAAAGAACATGGCAATTGCCAATGAAATCAATTTTTTCATGATTTCCTCCTTCATAATTCCATTTTGGCTAAAATTACAAACTTTTTGACATGGCAGCCAGTGTCCCGGTTCAGATTAGCCCACTGACCGCATTTTTTTTTATTTTATGACCATGCAATTCGTTGATAAGTTGCGGGAAAAGCCCGCGGTTCAGAAATTAGAGAAATTTTTTCCGGCTATAGCGTTCCTGGGCGGTTTTGCTTGGGATTCCATTACGCTTGGCCAGATGGTTTATGGCACCGATATTTTGATTTTGCTCGCCTACTACACCGGCGCGCTTATTCTGGTGATTTTGCTTTCGGCTCAATTGGAACACCCCGAAGGCTGGACGAAAGAACGCTTGCAAGCGCTAGCCAAGGCCCAGCAGAAACCGGCTCCAGTTCAAAAACAGACGGCCGCCCCAGCCAAGCCGGCAGAACAGCCTGCCAAGCCCGAAGAGCCTGTTGTCGAAAACAGCGTTATCGAAGAACCGGTTGCTGAACCTGAAGAAGAGCCTCAGGTCAAAACAGAAGAATCTCGCTTTAGACGTGCAGCCAGTTTTATAGCCCAGAAAACACCGGCCCGCGCCAAGGAAGCCGCTAACCGCGCCGCTCTTGAAGCTAAAGAAGCGACGGCTAAGGCCGCAGCCATTGCCTCTGCTAAGGCCAAGGAGGCTGCCGCTAAAGCAGCCGCCAAGGCTTCCGCTCAAGCCAAAGACGCCGCAGTCAAGGCGAAGGGAGCTGCCACTAAGTTCGCCAAAAATGTGGGCTACGAATCGACCGCGATTCCTGAAAATGCGATTGTTGTTCGCCACCGTTTCTTGGACCGCGAATGGAGCGAGACCTGGAAACAGCGCTTTACTTGGGCTGTTCAGTTCTTCTTTGGCGGTTTGTTTAGCGCCCTGGTGGTCTGCTACTTTAAGAGTAGCGGCTCGCTCGCCTCGTTCTTGCTTGTGATTTTGCTTGCCATTTTGCTTGTGGGTAACGAATTCCTGCAAAAGAAGTACGAAAGCTTTGGCGTGAGCCTGGCGTTCTTCTGCCTTTTGGGCACGATGTTCATGAACTTTGCGATTCCGCACCTGGTTCACCGAATCGGATTCATCTGGTTCTTGATTAGCACGGTACTTTCGTTTGGTTTGTGCCTGTTTATCTGGAAGATTTCGCACCGCAAGAAGAGCATTCTTGTCGCCCCCGCCCTCATTAGCATATTCCTGATTGTCGCCTACATTATGAACTGGGTGCCGCCTGTACCGCTGGTACTCAAGCAAAAACTCGCCTGCCAGAACTTTGACAAGGTGAGCTACAGCTGCGATGTCGACGATCCTAGCCTGCTGCAGATGGTTGGCCTCAAGATTCCGAGCGTACACCGCGTTGACAGCAGCGAAGTCTACTTCTTGACCTCGGTCTATGCGCCGGCAAAGCTCAAGGCCGAACTGGAATACCTGTGGTATTACCAGGACCCGAAAACGGGCAAGTACATGCTTACGGACCGTATTTCTTCGGGCCGCATGATGATTAACGGCGGCCGTGAATCTGGATTCAGGACCTTCACGCGTAAGAAGAATACTCCTCCGGGCAAGTACCGTGTAGAAATTGCTTACAAGAACGGGGCCGTGATTGGCTCGGGTACATTCGAAGTCTTTAACGAAGCGCCTGAAGACGGCTTTGTGCGCGATACGTTGAGGTAGTTATGAACGATTTGGAAAATGATCCGATTCTTAACGCGAGTTCTATCAATAGTGAAGACTATTGGTTCTTGAAGTTGAACAATAATAATCTAAATTTGGACCATGAACAAAATCAAGACAGCAACACTGCAGGGCAAGTGGACGGGCAACAGCCAAACCAATAACCAATGGTACGTTGATCAGGCGCTTGCACTTAAGGGCAAGGGAATCGACTTAGTCGTCCTCCCTGAAATGTTCCATACGCCGTATTTCCCGTTCGAAGAAAATGCCGACTTTTTTGACATGGCCATCGAAAAGGATAGCCCCATTGTCAAGCAGTGGCAGGGCATTGCCAAAGAGATTAACGCCGTAATCGTTTTCCCGTTCTTTGAAAAGCGCGCACGCGGCATTTACCACAACAGCGCCTTCGTTTTTGAACGTGACGGATCTATTGCGGGCCTTTACCGCAAGAGTCACATTCCCGACGATCCGGCTTTTTACGAGAAGTACTACTTTATTCCAGGCGATACGGGTTTTGAACCCATCAAGACAAGCGTCGGTACACTCGGTGTGCTGATTTGCTGGGACCAGTGGTTCCCTGAAGCCGCCCGCATTATGAGCCTGAAGGGCGCAGACATTCTGATCTACCCCACTGCTATCGGTTGGATGAAATCGGAACCTGCCGAAATCTACCCGCGCCAGCAGGATAGCTGGGTTACGGTGATGCGCGGACACGCCATTGCGAACCGCACCTTTGTGCTTTCGGCAAACCGCATCGGCACCGAAGGCGAACTCACCTTCTGGGGAACCTCTTTCGTGGCTGCCCCTGACGGCTACTTGATTCACAAAAACGACACCGATTTCCTGGGCGCAAGCATCGTGGAAATCGACCTCGCTGAAACCGAGGAAAATCGCCGCTGGTGGCCGCACTTCCGCGACCGCCGCGTTGACCTCTATGGCGATATCCTCAAAATTTGGTGCGACAAATAGAGCTAGAACTTAGGGCTAAAAATGACGAAAGCAATTGTACGTTATCCTGCTGAATGGGAAGACCAAGCTGCCACATGGCTCGCTTTTCCGCACAATAAAAAGAACTGGTACGGTGAACGCGGTGAAATGATCCGCAAGTTCTATATCGAACTGATTCGCACCATCAGCGAATTTCAGCCCGTGAATGTGCTGGTTCCTAAAAAGGATTTTCTGTCGACGGAAGAAAAAATTGCCGTTGCCGACCGCCCTTTCCCGGCCAGTTTCTTTACCATTAAGACAGACGACATCTGGATTCGCGATTACGGTCCGTTTTTCTTGAAAAAAGGAAAAGAAACGATTGTTTCGGAAACGGTCTTTAATGCCTGGGGCGCAAAATTTCCGCCTTGGAAAAACGACAACCAGATTCCCGAACGCATTGCCGATATTTTCGAATACAAGAAGGGCACGAGTGTTCCCTACATATTCGAAGGCGGCGCCATCGAAGTCAACGGCGACGGCCTCGGCATTACCACGCTGGATTGCCTGACCGGCAAGAACCGCAATGATTTGAAGGACGTCAAGAAGGTGGTCAAGGCCCTTTGCAAGGCCTTTGGCTTGCGCGACATGCTGGTGCTCCCCCACGGACTCCACGGCGACCATACGGATGGCCATATCGATAACGTGGCCCGCTTTGTGGCGAAGGACCGCATCGTGATGTGCGAAGCAACCGACAAGCGTTCCCCGAACAATGTGATTCTGACCGAAGCGAAGTACCTGATTGAAACTTGGCTCAAGAGCCATTATGGCAAGAAGGCCAAGGTTGATACGTTGCCGCTTCCGCCGCAGCGCAAGCTTGACGATGGTCAGATTTTGCCGGCCAGCTACATGAACTTTATTTATGCAAATGGCGCGCTCATTTTCCCGAAGTACAAGTCTCCGAACGACGCGAAGGCCAAGGCTTACTTTGAAAGCGTGTACCCGGACCGCAAGGTTATCGGGCTGGATTGTCGCACTGTGATTGAAGAGGGCGGCAGCCTGCATTGCATGAGCAAGCATGAATGTTTATAGACTGCTCGGCTCTATTGAAATAATTAAAATGTGACATCGCCTCGCTCTCGCAACCACGCCTCGTTAATACGAGGCGTTTGTTGCTCACGGGGACCGCTACATCTAATTTTCTTCAAGCAGTTTCTGCACGGACTGCGCGAAGGCTTGGAGGCTCGGGTCGCGGGCACCCATCAAGAGGATGGTGTCGCCGGGCTGGGCGACTTCGACCATTTTCTCGGCGCACTTGTCGCGATCTTCGATGTAGATGGCTTCGCAGCCCTTCAGCAACAAATCGTCGGCAAGGTCACCGGCGCTGATGTCGCGGGTGACGGTGCCGCCAGCGTAGTAAATCTGGCTGAAGAAGATGACGTCGTTGTCGCGGTCATCGTCAAAGTCCTTCGGGCGAAGCGTTTTCGAGATGAATTCGACAAGGTCGTTACGCAGGAATCGCGTGGGGCCAAAGCCGTGAGGCTGGAACCAGGCGATGACGCGGCCTTCGGTAAAGTCCTGGGCGCTCTTGATGCTGGCGGCGATCTTCGCCGGATTGTGAGCGAAGTCGTCTACGAGAGTCACGCCGTTGAAGGTTCCGAGAATCTGGTGACGGCGGAATACGCCTGGGAATGTGGCAAGGGCGTCGGCGCAGGTATGCAGTGTTACGCCTGCGCGGAGAGCGGCAGCCGTTGCGGCCAAGGCGTTTTCCATATTGTGCTTGCCCGGGAGCGGCACGACAAACTTCACGAGTTCGGCCCCGTGGCGCACACGGAACTGAATCGAGGTTCCGACGGACTTGAAGTCCGTGCCCTGCACGCCTACGTAATTTTCAAAGCCGAAGTCAAATTCACGGCCGGCGCTGAATTTCTTAGCGAGCGGATGCGCGTCGTTTACGATCAGAATCTTGCCGTTGTCCAAAATGTTGTGGCTGAACTTGAGGAAGATTTCCTGGAGTTCGCTCATTTCCTTGTGGTCCTTATCCACATTCAAAATCAAGCCGATTTCGGGTTCGTAGCGCACCAGCGTTCCGTCGCTTTCGTCTGCTTCGACCACGAGCCATTCTCCCTTGCCCGAAACGGCGTTTCCGATTTTGCCTTCTTTCTGCAGGTTCACGAGGCCGGCACCCGTCATTACGGAGGGCTGGAGGCCTGCATACTGCAAAATGTGATAAATCATGGCGGTCACGGTGGACTTTCCGCTGGTGCCTGAAACGGCAATAGTCTTAGCTTCTTTAGAAATCTTTGCCAGCATTTCGCTGCGGTGCATCACCGGGATTCCCAGTTCCTTGGCACGCTTGAGGTCCGGGTTTGTGTCTTCGATAGCGGTACTCACCACTACCGCATTCAGGCCTTCTACAACACCGGAGCCGTCCTGCGGAAAGCACTTGACGCCGCATTCTTCAAGTTGATTCATTACGAGGGGCTTTTCTGCCGCTCCAAACTGGCGGTCTGAACCGCTAATTGCTACCCCCTTGCCAACAAGATACTGGGCAATGGCACTCATGCCTACGCCCGCAACACCGATAAAAAAGTAAGATTCCATGCTAGGAAATGTAGCAAATCAAGGCTCTACATCCTTAAAACAGCGAACCGATAATCCGTTAAACGACCTTTCTTCTTCAGCTTTCGCTTCGTTTTTATAATATTGCCATGAATAAGGAGTACCGTCTAAATTCGAAGAAAGCCAAAATGCCGCATTACCGTTATTGTAATAACTATGAGCTTCGTTGTAATATTGATATAAATATATGCCTGCCGGCACAACAGAAAAACCATAAGCATCACTTACATCACACCTTTTGTTATAATCGCTCGCAAAAGCAAGTGTTTGTAGCGATCCCATAGACTTGTAAAGCGTCGTCCACTCTGTTTTATTGGGGATATGCCAACCTTCCGGACAGATACCTCGAACTTTTTGCTTGGGATAAACCCCTTTTTGCCCACAATCCTTGCAATCATCACTAAAGAGACCGGCTGAATCGACTGCTGCAGTCCAAGTATAAAAAGGACCATTTTTTTCGCATTCGTCTAAGGAATCCACTCCACAAAACATTGTCTCTTCATTTTCTAATCTATATTCAAATTTCAAATTCTCTGCCATCACAGTCTGATTTGCAATTACAACAGTCTTATAAGTCTTTCCATCACGGCTGTCGGTCAATGTTCCATATTCACATTTATCTTCCAATTCATTTTTACATTGTTTTGCATACACAATGGAGCTATCCTGATAACAACGAACAGAATAAGCAGGATGTTCATTCGAAGAAATATAGTCATAGCTACCACCATAACCAAATTCTAGCCTGTAACGAGAAGCAGACCACAGAGTAGCTATTTGACCCAAACCAAAATACTCATCATCATAAAATCCTCCAGATGGGACCGCAGAAAAACCATAGGAATCCAAAGCTTCTGACCAAAGTTCAAAACCCTTCGCAAGAATACCCATGATATTAAAATGCATAAATTGTTCTATATCTTCACCTATTGGCAAAAACCAGCCTTCCGGGCAGACGCCTCGATACGGGTGTACAATACAAATACCGTTCTTGCAGTTCTTGTTAAATAATCCGGCACTATCTATTGCAGCTTCCCAAGTGTAGAGACGACCATACTTGGCGCAATTTTCTGGATCATTGTCATAGCAAAAGCTTTTTCCATTTCCTTCATTATAATCGTAATTCAGATTTTGAGCCATCCACCATTGGTCACCAATCTTAATAGTCCGATAAACTTGGTTATCTCTTTCATCCAAAAGTTCCCCATATGTTAATTCCGGATTTAAGTAATCCGTAGTCACGCAATTATAAACGGAACAATCATATTTTCCTGGAGGGAGTACTGTGGGAATCCAAGAACTCGAAGATTTTCCACCTTTACTGTTTTCACTCGAAGAAGATTCATCTGTTGAAGCGAAAGACGATGTTCCGTTTCCTTGAAAACTGGAATATGCATTGTCCTTACGAGATGACGAAGAGAACGATGCCATCTGTTCGCTGCTACTAGAAATTTCGCTTTCCGCTCCAGAATTGATTGCTGGATCAGAAGGAGTCGATGAATCACCACCGCAAGCAGCAAGAATCAATAAAACACCAAATAAGGAATACGCTATGACGTTCTTCATAAAACAGCCTAACCTTCATTTTTTCGCGAAATATAACAAACTAATGCTTTCCCCAAACGGAACCATATATATAGACGCTTTTTTAGGGGCTACGGTAGCCGGGTTTTAACTTAAAATTATATATTCATACCATGAACTTCTCGGATTCAAGATTCACGACGATAGCGCACCGCAACTTATGGGGCGAATGGACGTTCGTGTTCGAAAAATCCAAGCTGTGTAGCCTGCGCTATACGGGAGAAGGCGTTCCGAGTTCGGTTCAGGCCTGCGCCTACGCCGAGCCGGATGTGGTTCAGACTTTATCTTCGACGGTGGCCCGCGCCTACCGCAAGGCCGTACAGCAGTTGAACCTGTACCTGGCCGGAAAGCTCCAGGAATTTTCAATTCCACTTAAAATCTACGGCACCGATTTTCAGCAAAAAGTCTGGGATGCCATCACCCAGATTCCTTACGGAGAAACACGCACCTACCAGCAGGTGGCCGAAGCGGTTGGAGAGCCCCGCGCCACACGTGCCGTGGGCGCCGCCCTCCGCGCGAACCCATTACAGATTATACTCCCCTGCCATCGCGTGGTGGGCAAGGGCGGAAGCCTGGTCGGCTACGCCCTGGGGCTCGACCTCAAGCGGCGTCTCCTCGTTATCGAAGGCGCAATCCCGCAGGAACTGCTGCTAGAATAAGCATTCTCGCGTCTTTTCACAAATCGTAAAAAA
The DNA here is from genome assembly GCF_900316465.1 of uncultured Fibrobacter sp. Taxonomy (NCBI): domain Bacteria; kingdom Pseudomonadati; phylum Fibrobacterota; class Fibrobacteria; order Fibrobacterales; family Fibrobacteraceae; genus Fibrobacter; species uncultured Fibrobacter sp. The sequence goes on from NZ_ONDD01000012.1 coordinate 19,866, forward strand.
AGCACCCCGGAGAACCGAGGTGCTTTCAACTAAAGGCTTATTTGCCCGTCGTCGAGGCTTTGGGTTTACAGGAATGCGGGCGGAGTCTAATGAATTTTTTACCGCTGTGGACCGGGAGCGCTTTTGCTCCCTCGCCAGCATGCGACACGCGGACCTCCCCTGCTAGTTCCGTCTGCCCAGTAAATAGGTTATGATTGATAGCCATACTTTGAATTTACTAAAAAAATTTTATCTGTCAACTATTCCAAATTAAACTACTTGGCGAGAACAAGTTCATTTGGCTACACTCGTTTTTTTTATATTGTTAGGGCAAAATTTTGGTTGCGCCCCTGGCGGACCGCAAAAAAGGAACATATATGAGAAACTCGCTCAAGATCGAAGGTCAGGTCAAGACTTACCTTAAAGAAGATGAACTCCCGAAGGCATGGTACAACGTCCGTGCCGACATGAAGAAGAAGCCCGCTCCTCTCCTGAACCCGGGTACCGGCAAGCCGGTGACGTTCGAAGACCTTCAGCCGGTTTTCTGCGACGAACTCATCAAGCAGGAACTCGATAACGATACTCCGTACATCGAAATTCCGGAAGACATCCGCACGTTCTACAAGATGTACCGTCCGTCTCCGCTCGTTCGCGCCTACTTCCTCGAACAGGCTCTCGGCACTCCGGCCCACATCTACTACAAGTTCGAAGGCAACAACACTTCGGGTTCTCACAAGCTCAACTCCGCTATTGCTCAGGCCTACTACGCCAAGAAGCAGGGCCTCAAGGGCGTGACGACCGAAACGGGTGCAGGCCAGTGGGGCACCGCCCTTTCCATGTCCAGCGCCTTCTTCGGACTGGACTGCCAGGTTTACATGGTGAAGGTTTCTTACGAACAGAAGCCGTTCCGCCGCGAAGTCATGCGCACCTACGGTGCCTCTGTGACTCCGTCTCCTTCCATGAACACCGAAATCGGTAAGAAGATCAATGCCGAATTCCCGGGCACCACCGGAAGCCTCGGTTGCGCTATTTCTGAAGCTGTGGAAGCCGCTGTGAAGCAGCCGGGTTACCGCTACGTTCTCGGTTCCGTGCTGAACCAGGTGCTCCTCCACCAGTCTGTCATCGGTCTCGAAACCAAGGCCGCTCTTGACAAGCTCGGCGTGAAGGCCGACCTCATCATCGGTTGCGCTGGCGGTGGTTCTAACCTCGGTGGTCTCGTGAGCCCGTTCATCGGTGAAAAGCTACGTGGCGAAGCCGATTACGATATTCTCGCTGTGGAACCGGCTAGCTGCCCGAGCTTCACTCGCGGCAAGTACGCCTATGACTTCTGCGATACCGGTAAGGTTTGCCCGTTGGCCAAGATGTACACTCTCGGCTCCAGCTTCATCCCGTCTGCCAACCACGCTGGTGGCCTGCGCTACCACGGCATGAGCAGCATCCTCTCTGAACTCTACGATCAGGGCCTGATGCGTGCAACGTCTGTGGAACAGACCAAGGTGTTCGAAGCCGCCAAGCTCTTCGCCCAGACCGAAGGTATCCTCCCGGCTCCGGAATCCAGCCACGCTATCCGCGCCACCATCGACGAAGCCCTCAAGTGCAAGGAATCTGGCCAGGCCAAGAACATCGTGTTCGGCCTCACCGGTACGGGTTACTTCGACATGGTTGCTTACCAGAAGTTCAACGACGGCGAAATGAGCGACTACATCCCGACGGATGAAGACATCGCCAAGAGCCTCGCCCAGCTTCCGAAGGTAAACGGCTAATTATGGTGTCATCCCCGTGAAGGCGGGGATCTTTCAGAAATTTAAAAGGCCCCGGATTCAATCCGGGGCTTTTTGCATTGTAAGTTAACGATGTTTCTTAGTTCTTGCTGCCAGTGACGCGGTAGCGCATCTCTCGCCCGTTCTTCTTGATACGAACGAATAGAGCCTGTTCCTTTTTGTCGTAATAGAGTTTCGGCTGTTCCGATTCTACGGCCTGCAGGCGCGGCAAGCTACGGATTGCAATCGTACTGTCTTGCGCCGTCGAATCCGTCTTGACCGAATCAACTTTTGAAGAATCTTGTTGTGTGGTGTCCGTCTTCACGGTATCTTTTGCGGACGTATCGGGAGCGACTTCTTGAGCCTTCAGAAGTTCAAGCATTTTTTCGGCGTAGCGTTCCCCCAAAGTCTGGTAACCATCACGCGTAAAGTGCAACGTGTAGTTCGGTTCCTTGATGGCCGGGCAACCTTCGGCGGAAATCACATAGCCGTTCGGAATCAAGTCCGCCGCTTCTTTCACGGCATCGTTACGCCAGCCCAAATCACCCGTAGGCGCAAGCTCCCCAAGCAAAATCGGAGTTTTTTCCGGGTCGAGTTCCAGTTCTTCAATGAACTGGTCATAAACCTTCTTGACGCGTTCCGGCCAGTCCTTCATCTGGTAATCCGCTTCACCCTGATGGAAAAGGAATCCCTTGATGACGCCCTTTTGCTTTGCAATTTTACCCATTTCGACAATGCGCTTGTGCACATCGCCACCGTATTCATTCAGATACTGAATCCACCAAGTATCGTTCTTGTTCTTGGCGTTCTGCACGTAAGCCGCATTGCGATCCTTGTCAAACAAGTCAATGCTCTGGCCGCCAATCGCCACGTTCGCGACAGCCACAGTAATGCTATCCGGCAATTCCTTGATCATCTTGCGACCAAAGAAATCGACAATGCCGACCTTGGAACCGCTATGCCCCATCGGGGGTGCCGCCGGGTAGAACTGCCCTACAGTTTGCCCGGAATGGTTTCCTGCACGCAGAACTTGAAAACGCGGATTCGTCTGCTTGTCGGTATCGGTGATTGTGGCTTGCCCAGACATATTTGACTGCCCGTAAGCAAGGTAGATATGCAGGTTGGGATCCTGCGCAAAAGCGTTTAAGCCCAAAGCGCCCAACGCCATGGTAAAAAGTAGGGACTTACCAAACATCCGTAGCTCCTTTTTTCACCAAACATTATCAAGATAATAAAAAAAAGGAGAAAAGTCGTTTGTTTTTATGTAAACAGTTTTTAGTCGGGTTCTTTTTGCCCTGAAATATGGTAGGTAAAGTCTTCACCATGTTTTTTGAACCGGATAAGGATTTCATGCTTTTCCGGATCAAAAAATAGACGCGGTTTCTTTATTCCCTTGCGGTACAATTCGTCGATTGAATCGGCTATGACCTCTTGTTTCATCAGGTCCAACATCTTTTCGGCGTAACGCGTTCCAAGAATTTCGTACCCTTCTCGGGTATAATGTAGCTTATACACCGTATGGTCTACGGGGTCCGTTTCTGTAAGCACGGAGCACCCCTCAGCAGAAATCAAATGTCCATTCGGAATACGGTCAGCCGCATCCTTGACGGCCAGATTACGCCAACCGAAATCACCTTCAGGAGCAAGCTCGCCAATCAAAATGGGAGTCCTTTTAGGATCAAGATTCAAATCATAAATGAGGTCGTAATAAACCTTTTTTACCCGTTTAGGCCAATCAGGCACGTTGTAATCCGCTTCGCCCTGGTGAAAAAGGAACCCCTTGATAACGCCTTTCTCTTTTGCGATTTTACCAACTTCGACAAGACGCTTGTATACATCGCCCCCATATTCGTTCAAAAGCGGAATCCACCACCAAGTGGTTCCGTGGCTTCTCATTTTCTCTAGATAGGCCGAGCTGCGGTCTTTGTCGAACAAGTCAATACTTTGCCCGCCAATAGCGACATTTGCAATGGCTATGGTAATAGAATCCGGAAGTTCCTTGATCATCTTGCGACCAAAGAAATCAGAAATTCCAATCATAGATTGGCTATTTCCCATGGGAGGCTTTGCTAGGTAAAATTCGCCAACCTTCTGATCCGAAAAATCAGCGGCGCGAAGTACCAAAAAACGGGGATTTGTTTCAAAATCAGCATCGATGTATGGAGCAACCCCCTGCATATTGGATTGTCCATATGCGAGATAAATGTGCAGGTTTGGATCCTGCGCAAGGCTCGCCGCACTGAGCAATGCCAGTGCTATGAGGACAATTTTTAGCATTCGACGCTCCCCTTCTTATGCTATCTATTATTATAACAAAAAATAAACAAAGGGGGTATACCCCCCTTTATTATTGCTTGGATTATCTGTATTTATCGCATATTTACGCGAATCATGCCCTGGCTGTCCTTGTTCCGGACTAGATACGCGCCTTTTTTGAAGCCGGCTCTATGCATTGCTTCGTGTATATTGCCATCGTATTTGACGATTCCAAGCATCTTTCCGTTGATGTCAAAGACTTGCAACAAGCCTGATTTGGCCAATACCATCAAGTTTTTGTGGCGGACAATCTTCGGAACGATAGTCGTAGAGCCGGTGGAATCCTCAGGAATGCTGTACCATTTGGCATTTTCGATGCTTGCGGTTGCATCGGTCGGCGGAGTCGTGAGGTTCGCGCCGTAGCTTGCATTATTGAGCATGCCGTCATCGACCATGCCGTAGAACACACCCTTCGAAATTTCCTTGGTAAAGTTGTTTTCGAGGTCGCCGCGGAGCTGTGCCGTGCCGGAGAGCTTTTTGTCGGTAACGGCCCACATGACGCCATAAACCTGAGCGTTGTCAGTCACGGTGGTGCTGCCCGCAATAATTGAGAGCGCGCCGACCTTCGCCTTGCCGGTAATGCTTCCGCTAACGAGCCAGGCGTCTTCTTCGAGCACGGCATCGTCGTCGACGGTTCCCGCAGTCACGAGCGCGCGTCCGCGGACAACGGCATTTCCGCTGATGGTGCCGCCGTCTACGACCGCGAAGTCTTCGATGCGGGCGTTTCCAGAAACGGTGCCGCCATTCACGACTGCATTGGGGCCCACATACACGGAGGCGTCTACTTTCGCCTTGGAGCTCACGAGCCCTCCCCCGTTGCTGTGTTTCGTATATCCGCTTGCATTTGCGGGTTTCCAGAAGTCCTTATTGTAGCCTTCGGGAGCACCGTTTACGACTTCGACCATGTACGGATAGCGATAGATGCTGTAGTAGAACTGGTCCCACAAAATCGTCTGCATTTCAGTCGGAGTCGCCGTCACGGCAAGCCACAATGCCTTGTCGCTTGCCTTCGTCTCGATTTCAAGATTGAATCCGGTTCCATGCTTCATCTCGCTGTAGCGGGGCGTTCCGTCCGCGCCCTCCGCGACTAGCCCGACCGTCCAGCCCGAGGCCGGGTCCGGCAGTTTGTCGGGCGCGTAGTTGCACCACTTGTAAGTCTTTCCCTTGTAGTAGTCGGTGTTGTCGCCAAAGCAAGTGTAGCCGTTCACGGCCGGATTGTCCTGCACGATTCCGCGGAACTTGACGGTGACCTTTCCGGCGGAATCCGGATAGATGCGCACCAGGTTGTACCCCCAGCGCTGCGGCGCCCAGTAGCTCGGCGAAATATAGTGACCGTCCTCCATCTTGTTCAACATGGTCACGCGCGTGTGCCTGCGGTAATTGTCGCCCCAACTGGCGTCACGACGCGTCTTGAATTCATAGTCGCCATAGGATTTTTTATACAAAGCCTTCTTTGCGGGTGCATACTCGAGCGTCGCGTTCTTCATCGCGAACTTGCCGAACTGCTGGTTCAAGCTATCGAGCGTCCAACCGTAAACCATCATCATCGCACTAAACGGCGTCTGCTCCATGCGGCCGTCTTCGCCATCGCGGATCGATTCCATCCAAATACGGTTCACCTCGTGGGCACCCTTGTGACCGCCGCCGAATTCTTCCTTGAGGTGTTCCAGGAACTGCCAGTTGCAGTAGCGGTCACGCGTAGAACCGTAATACAGGTACGGATAATTAATCAGGTATTCCGAGCAATGGGCGTCATTCGGATTGTACTGGTGCGCCATCCAGTTCGCATGGCTTTCGGCAAACCAGCCCGAATGGCTGTTGTTGCCCATCCAGCCGGCGACTCCCTGCAGACCGTGCGCAAATTCATGCGACGTGCCCCAGTAGTCCTTCAGCGAGCCCACGCCAATCCACATTCCGGGGCCGAATTCATTGTTCAAGCCTTTCACGTAGTCCTGCCCGCCGTAGAGCGCCGCCATCACGGAATTGTCGAACACATAAATGTTGCTCTTGAGTTTTTTATCGGGGCTTTTCGGGAACGGAAGCATCCAGCCGAGCGAATCGATATAGAAAGAATAAACTTTTTCGAGCGACGTGAGCACGCCCTGCGCATCCGCATTCGGAATCGAGACGTTGTTCGCTTGGCCATCGTCAGTCGTAGGCTTCTTGCAGACCTCAAAATGATCCGATTCGGCAATCAGCGTAAAGCCGTTACTGGTGCACTGGTTTACCCATTCAATGGCGGCGTTCGCGCTTACGGCACCTGCGCAAAATACCGCCATGGCAAAATTTATACCATGATTGATTTTCATACATTTTTCCCAAACAACACACCCACATGGGCGATATAAATAAATATAAGCTCGTTTAACTAAAACGAGCCTTTGTATATGAAATTAAACATTGTGCCGGTGAACAAGGTTCAACGCCAGAATTACTTCTTTTCGGGTTCTTTTGCCTTTTGGTCTTTAGCGGTCGAATCCTTGGTTTTCTGTTCCTTTGCCTTCGGATCTTCGACTTTCTTATTCTTTTCAGGGCGGCCAATGTTCTTGAAATTAGGCGTAATGCTTATGCAGGCCGGAACCTTGGGCGGTTGCCTGTAAAGTGCCAATTCCTTGGTAAAAACGCCCTTTGCTTCGGAATACACGCTCCATTTGGTGCCGACCGGGCAACCTTCAATAGGAACTCTTGAAATGGCGGTAAAGCGGGCTCCCGTAATCTTGTATTCAAAGTAATCAGAAGACGAGGTGTCCGGCAACTGCAAGGCTTTCGGGCCGCCAACTGCTTTGGTTCTGCCAAAATAGGCCTTCTGGGCCTTGATATAGTCCAACGTATGCTGTTCCAAGTCCTCGACCGCAGAATCAACAGAAGCAAGCTTTGCAGATTCCTGGCAACTGCGAATTCCGGTGAAACCGCCCACCAAAACGATAATCACAGCAACAGGAATTGCAAGTTTTTTGAGCGGGATCTCACCGATGTTGGTCAAAATTTCACGGAAAGACGTTTCCTCGCCTTCTTCTTTGGTACCGTCAGATTCCCAGCGGAGGATTTTGACAGCCACAAGAATATGTATCAACAGCCTAGGTAGAGCAAGCCCGACCAAAGCGATGGCGAGCAACAGGATTGCGATAAACATGAAAACGGCCAGGGCAGATTCCGCCGAAGGAAGCAATTCCTGAACATCTTGAAGCATTTTGAACAGTTGGCGGTCTTCGGCAAAATTCTGGAGCGCCATTCGGCCAGTAAAGCTGTCATAGCGCGTAAGGCCGAGCTGAACACCTTCGGACGCCATTTCCAGCACCGCAGAAAGCATTCGTTCCAAGAACAGGAAAACCATACCCACCAGGGCAATCAGTGATGAAATCACTCGTGCTGTACGAATCGGGGTCAAACCTGTATTTTGCTGTTCAAAATTCATAAGCGATTTATGATGTGTGATGTGAGATGTGTGATGTTAAATTACAAAATTATCCATTACTCATTCCACATTTCACTTTTGTTCGCATTATTTTACACCAGCGAGTTCCTTGGCCAGCTTTTTCGCGGTGGTAAAGTCGGCCTTGCCGGTACCGAGCTTCGGCACCTTTTCGACCTTGAATGCGAGCGCCGGGAGCATGATCGGCGGGAATCCGCTTGCACGCAGTTCCGAAAGCACATCCTTCGGGTCTTTTTCGCCCTGGTACAGGAGCACAATCTTTTCGCCCTTCGCAGAGTCCGGAATGGTCGTAATCAGGTAATCGCAACCTTCCAAGACAGGCGTATCCTGAATCTTCTTTTCAACGGCACCGAGGCTGATCATTTCGCCGCCGAGTTTTGCAAAACGGCTATAGCGGTCTACAATTGTCAAGAATCCGTCTTCGTCGAGGTAGCCCTTGTCGCCGGTACGGTAGTAACGAATGCCGTCGATTTTCACGATCACGCTGTCGGTACGTTCCTGGTCCTTCAAGTAGCCCTGCATCACCTGGCAGCCACCGATCAAAATCATGCCCGCCTCGCCTGTCGGCAACGGAATGTTCGTTTCGGGGTCCACAATCAGGAACTGCGTACCCGGAAGAGCCGGGCCCACGGTACCAGGCTTGTTGTTCACCTGGAGCGTCATGTAGTCGTTATGCAAGGTGTTTTCGGTATTCACCGAGGCCACCGGGGCGGTTTCAGTACAACCGTAACCTTCATAGATTTCCTTACCAAACTTAAGGCGGAAAGCAGTAGCAAGTTCCGGGCGCAAGGCTTCGGCACCGGCAATAATCACACGCACATACTTAAACACCAACGGGTGCACGTAACGGCTCACCGTAAAGGCGCGCAAGAAGGTCGGGGTAGCCACCATACAGGTCACATGGAATTCCGAACAAACGCGGGCCATGGTCTTCACGTCGGTCGGATCGGCCACAGCCACAATCGGGCAACCTTCGGTCAGGTTCAAGAGCGTTGTCACCGTCAGGCCAAAGCTATGGAACAGCGGGAGTTCCGAAAGCATCACGTCGCCGCGGCTCACATTCAAGATACAGGCGAGCTGCTGGATGTTACCCATCAAGTTGCGGTGAGAAAGGAGCACACCCTTCGGCGTACCTTCGGAACCGGAACTGAACACGATTACAGCCGTATCGTCAATGCTTGCACGCTTGCAGAACAAGAAGGTAATCAACCAAGCCGGGAACAGAATGCAAAGCACCAACAGGGCGGCAATCTTTGCCTTCGGGATTTCCTTCATCAGGTCTTCGGCATAAAGAATGCGCACCTTGTCCGAGGCAATTTGAGAATAATCATTACCGCGACCCTTCAATTTCTGAACAAACTGCTTGCTCGAAATCACCGTTTTCACATCGGCACGTTCGCAGCAGAACTTGACGTTATCGACAGACGAGGTATAGTTCAGGTTCACGTTGGTCTTGCCCATGACCCAGAGCACCAGGTTCACAATCACGCCAGCGGGGCTCGGCGGGAGCATAATACCGATATTCTGTTCGTCCTTGCCCAGTTTTTTCTTCAAAAGCCCGCGGAATGCCATCACGGCACCCATGAGCTTGTAACCCGAGAAGTGGCCGCCATCAGTATTATAAATAGCCGGACCATGCTTCACGTAGCGTTTGCAGGTACGAATCCAGGAGGCCGCAATCGGACGGACGAACTTGACGGCGTACTTCCAAGCATCAATCGAAATTCTACGGATAATGGCACGAACTTCGTTAGGAGGAGTATTGGCCGGAATAGCCTTACCAAAAGCAACTGTTACCGCACGGTCTGCAGAGGCTCCATACATGTCAGAGCCGCTGTAGCTATAGTTCGTACCCCACAGACCCTGAATATAGAACGGAATAATCATGGCATGGGTATCGTCCACAGCCGATGAATAGTCAATAGTGAACGGTTCCACATGCGGGGACTTGGATACCTCGCCCGTCGGGAAAATCACCACAGCCTTGCCCGCCAAGAGTGCTTCATGGATTTTGTCCATAGCCTCTTTGGGGTTGTTATTGTCAATACGGATCATGCCCAAGCGCTTCAACACTGCACGCAAATACCATTTTTCGAAGTGGTCCTTGTTGCTTGCAATGCAAAGGGCTCGCGGAGAAGCCATTTGCAACATAGCCCAGTCAACAAAGCTATGATGGTTACCCACCAAGAGCACCGGACCTTCGTTCGGAATGTTCTGCACGCCCAAAACGCGGATTTTGTAGCGGTTGAACACGAGTTTCAACATCGAACGGAGCAAAGCCTGCGGCAAGTTCGAAATGGTCCAAACGAACACGAGCATCGATACAATGGCGATTCCAAGGAAGTAACGCTGGGGCTCAATATCGGTATAATGGACCAAAGCCGAGAACAAGAACAGGAACACAATCAGGACAATTGCCTGAATCATGTTTGCAAGTGCAAGCACCGAGCCGGAGTTATTCGGGCGCGTATTATATTGCAACAGGGCGTTCACCGGAACCAAGAACAGACCTCCGAACACACCAGTCAATGAATAAAGCACCACAAGAGCCACCGGGTGCACAAAGAACGGCACCAGGAACATGCACACGGACACGCCAATCATGCCCATCGGGATAAAGCCCGTTTCAATAAAGTCGCGGGATTTGGTGGCGGCAATAATGGAGCCCACCATCAAACCGGCAATTGCAAATGCCAGGTAATTCTGGATCGTATCGATATCGTTGGAACCCGAAACGTCCTGATACATGAGCACGAACACCTGGGCCAAGGCCCAGAACATCGAAAGGGCAATAATCGAGGCACGCAAGGTCGGCACGCGCCAACCCAGGCTCAAGTGCTTCTTGACGTTTTCGATATTCACATTCGGGTTTTCGTACTTGACCTTGGGCACCAAGAAGCTGGCCACCGTACCGAGGACGGCGACACCGGTCAAAATCCAGGGAATCACGATGGACTTGCTGGTAATGAAATTCACGGCCGCATAAGAATGCAGCGACTCCAGGTTAATCAGGTTCACGCCCACCACGGCAAGCCAAGAGGCGCAAATGATGCCACCCAGACCAAAAATCTGCAAAAAGGCATTCGCAAAACTCAGGTTGCGAACGCCGAACATTTCCTTTAGAATACCATATTTGGCGGCACTATGCACCGCAAAGCCACAGCTCAGGCCAATAGACAGCCAGAATGCCACGCGCGGGCAATTGCAAGAAACGAGTATCGCCTGCGCAATCACGAATACCGTCATGAATAGCGCCGACCAGGCAAGCACCTTGTTCTTTGAGAACTTATTGGTGAAAAAGCCCGCAAAGAAAACCATCAAGATGTACGGAGCGAGGAAGAAGATTTGCAGCATGAACGCTTGCCATGTCTGCCCCGATTCTACGTTGGTGAAAGACCCGGACAAAATCTTCTGGGCGTAAATGAACACACCCATCTGAACAAAAGTCATCGCAAGGATGGACAAAAAGTAGCGAATTGCGCCCTTAGTTTTCCACATATTAAACCTTCCGAAAAATGTAATCCTTTATAGTGTAACCTTACAAAAAGGATGAATAAAACTTTCAAGGTGAAATTTAAAAAATTCCCCGGTTTTTCGTACCGGGGAATTGCCGAAATAATCTATTTGAAAGTTAGCTATGTAACCAATAATTAACTCACTGCTGGGGCTTGGGCGGCATGCCGATTCCAGCTGATTTTAGGGCTTTTTTCATAATAAAGGGCATAGCGATAAAAATCATGATATAGCCGAAAACAAAGCAGGCAATCTGCGAACCGATGAACATCGGCAAATAAGGCGGCTTATGGTCGGGCGGCATAAGCACAAAAAAGGCGAAAGTCACCATGACTGCGGTCATGAGCGGCGTATAAATCAGGTTAGAAACGAAAGTTTCAATGATGTGAGTCGTCATTTTATGCGGAGTCAGGTGGAATTTCCGGCCAAGAGCGGCGTTAATCTTACCCATCGGAACAATAAAACCGATGCCGAAACTCACCACAAAGCTCAAGACAAAGCTACCGAACCAACCGATAATAATCGGGGCGAGCGGCATTCCGGCAGGGCGTTCAGCCGTAGCGGTACCAAATATGCTGAGCGTAAAGCTCATCCACAGGGCCATCATAAATGAAATTCTGAGGCCGACCGCCTTCATTTGGGCTGGATTCGGGCCGCGATTCGGTGCTTCTGTATTCATATGGAGTCCTTCTTATAACTTTTATTTACAAAGATATACTCTTTTTTCATGAAAAAGCATTTTTGTTCAAATAATTGTAAAAAAGTCGTTGTATGTTTCAAAACAAAACAACTTTCTAATCTTTGCACTTGGCATGAAAATTGCTAAATATGGCACGGAAAATGTAAAACAGAGCCCCGACATATCAATGTGAGGCATTTTAAAAGGATTTTTTAGAAATGGCAGAAGATTTGAATCAGCAGGAACCGACCGCCGAAGAAAAGGCAAAATTCGAACAGGACGTGCTCAAGGCCGCCGAAGACGCGATGAAGATGGAAGCCGAGGCCAACAAGGCCGACGCATCTGACGCCCAGGCTGAAGCCGCCGAGCAACCCGCTGAAGCTGCAGAAAAACCGGCAGAACCTGCCGAAGCCGCTCCCTCTGCTGAAGAAGTTCTGAAGCAGCAGCTGGCCGATGCTACTGACCGTAACCTACGCCTGATGGCCGAATTCGACAACTACCGCCGCCGTACCGCCAAGGAACAGCTCGAACTCATCGAAACGGCAAACGGCAAGCTCCTGGAAAAGCTCTCCGAAGTGCAAGACAACTTCGAACGCGCCTTCGCCAGCGAAAACAAGGCCCAGGATTTGGAAGCCTTCGAAAAAGGCATGCAGATGATTTACAACCAGTTCGCGAAGATTTTGACCGACGCGGGCCTCGAGCAAATCGACCCGACAGGCGCGGAATTCGACCCGAACATGCACGAAGCCCTGATGCAGCAGCCCAGCGAGACCGTGCCCGAAGGCCACGTGGTCACCGTGTTCCAGAAGGGCTACAAACTCAAGAACAAGATCTTGAAGACCGCGAAGGTGATTGTCTCGTCCGGCAAGTAATTCCACGAGACACCCCCGCCCCCTTTTGAAAAAATGTCAATGACAAATTAACCCCGTGGTATTCCGCGGGGCTTTTCGCAATATATCTTTATCTCTGGTGTAAAACATGTTTGGAGATTAAGATGAAAAATATTTTATCCGTTACTTCTGTATTGGCTTTGGCTGGAATGGCCTTTGCCCAGCAACCAATCATTACAACCAACTACACGTGTGACCCGGCGCCCTATGTCCATGGGGATACGGTTTACCTGTACACGACCCACGACGAGGACAATGCCGAAGGGTTCGTCATGTACGACTGGCTGTTACACACGTCTACAGACATGGTCAACTGGACTAGCCACGGGGCTGTGGCCTCCCTGAACGATATCCAGTGGAGTACTAAGACCAATGGCGCTTGGGCCGAGCAGGTTGTGTTTCGCAATGGCAAATGGTACATGTACGTCCCCATTCACGGCAACGGCATTTCCGTCTTGGTGGCAGATAGTCCCTACGGCCCCTTCAAGGAACCTCTGAACAAGGCCTTGGTTTGGCAGCGGCAACATTGGAACGACATCGACCCCACCGTATGGGTGGATGATGACGGCCAGGCCTATTTGTACTGGGGAAATCCCGACCTCTATATGATCAAGCTTAACGAAGACATGATCAGTACTTCCGGCAATATTGTTACCTACCCCAAGATCAAGGATTACCAGGAAGGCCCTTGGCTCTACAAGCACGATAAACATTACTATATGGCTTTTGCTTCCACCTGCTGTGCCGAAGGCATCGGTTACGCCATGAGCGACTCCCCCACGGGCCCCTGGACCTACAAGGGCGACATTATGCCTCATTCCTCCCGCAGTAATGGAAACCACCCGGGAATTGTGGATTACAAGGGGAAATCATACGTTTTTGGCCATCATTACCAGCTTTGGCACCAGAAATCCGATAAAATGGGCCTTAAGTTCCAGCACAAGGAACGCCGTTCTGTTGGCGTTGCCGAGATGAAGTATAATGCCGACGGAACCATCCAGAAGATTGAGTGGTGGCCGGATAATGGTGTGGCCCAGCTGGAAGATTTTGACCCGTACAAGCGCGTGGAAGCGGAAACCATGTCGTGGGGCGAAGACGTGAGGGTCCGTAAGAGCGGTACCGCCGGCAATACGGTCATCACCAATCTCTCCGAAGGAAAATACACCAAGATTAGCGGCGTGGAATTCGGCGACGCGGGCGCGGAAAGCTTCTCGGCGTCGGTGCTGAGCGTCAAGAAGGCGTCGAGCATCACCGTCCGCCTGGATAAGGTGGATGGCGAAATCGTCGGCAAGGCGGAATTTAGCGCTGACGGCCTGGTGACGGTGCCGCTGACCGGTGCGGTCGGCAAGCACGACGTGTTCTTCGTGTTCGCGGGCGATTTCGAGGCGGACTACTGGGAATTCGAGGACAGCAAGACTTCCATTCCGCAGGGGCCGTTCTGCAAGGCGAAACTCAACGACCCCGAGGCAAAATGCAATTTGCCGGTTGTGGGCGCGAAGGTCGAGGGCACGGCCAACTTCATCGACTTCGAGAACTACGACGTGGGCGGTGCCGGCAAGGCCTACTACGACATGGATACCAAGAACCAAGGAGGCGAATACCGTGAAGACCGCGTGGACATCGTGAAAAACGGCGACGGATTTGCCGTGGGCTACACGCAGAAGGGCGAATGGCTTGAATACACCGTGAACGTGCAGGCCGGCGGCAAGCTCCCCTTCGAACTCAGCTACGCCAGCGGCATGGACAACACCGGCGTGCGCCTGTTCATGGACGACGAGCCGATTACCGACACGCTCGCACTCGCGGGCACCGGAGATTTCGACACCTACGGCACCTTCAAGGGCACGACCACCAAGGAACTCACCACGGGCGAGCACGTGCTCAAGGTGATGGTGACAAGCGACTACGTGAACCTCGACTGGATTGCCTTTGGTGAAAGCGAAGGCAGCGCCGAGGACATCAGGAACGGGACCACGGGCATCGTGCCGAAAATCGCCGCGGGTGCATTCGCGAAAGTCGCGGGCAGCTACAAGGTATTCGACCTGATGGGCTCCGAGCTCGGGAACATCCGCCTGAACGCCGGTGCAACGCTGACAGACCTCAAGGCCGGACTCAAGACCGCTGGCTTCGGGAGCGGCGTCTACGTCGTCCGCAACCCCGCCGGAAAGACCCTGAAATTGCAAGTCGGGGAATAAGTTCCAGCGGATCTTAAACCGCGCGGAACTTCCCCTCATTTAAAACCCCGACCTCTCGTAACGAAGGCCGGGGTTTTTATTATATTCAAATGGAAGCCCCAAAAAAAGAGGATATCATGGCTAAACTGAAGGAATATTACGGCAAGACGCTGCTTGAAATAGAAGGCGGCAAAATCAAGGAATACTATGGTAAGACTCTTTACGAAATTGATGGCGACAAGGTGAAAGAATATTACGGCAAAAACATTTTCGAGATAGACGGGGATAAAATAAAGGAATATTGCGGAAAGACCCTGTTGGAATTCGACGGAAAAAAACTAAAACGTTATTGCGGCCCCACGATATACGAAGTGGACGGCAACAAAATAAAAGAGTACTGCGGAAAGATCCTTTATGAAGTAGAGGGCTTTTTATCCCGCCGCGAATGGATGGCCCTGCTGGCGATACTTTTCGCATCGTAGTTTTTTTGTATATTAAATCTTGACAGGCACCGGTAGCGGATTTCCGCCTACAAGCCAAGTTCGACTAGAAAAGCCGACATTGCGTAAGCCTGACAAAGCAATCTGCGTAAGGGGGTGGTTTCTCCCTCATTTAAAAGCCCCGACCTCTCGTAAAGAAGGCCGGGGGTTTTACTACATGCACAGAATATCCAACATCTGTCGCGGGGTGACTACAATCGGATTTGCAGGGAAATGCTTGACATTCCCCGTTACAAGATGCGTTTCGGCTGTTTTACCATGAGAAAGCGCAATGGAATAAAAGACAATGTCCTTTGGATCGGGCATGGCTTCTGCAACAGTTTCCAAAGCATTTTCCATAACACCCAAGGATTCTATCTGGGATACGGTTTCTGAAATCAACTCTGAAGAAAAACCGAATTTCGGCCTATTCAAAACATTGCGATACTCATTCAGAATTTCATCATTGTATACAGGAACAACAAATCCATTAAAAACTGCCTGCAATACAACTCCAGGAACAGAGTTCCATTTCAGCAAAGCGGAAACAATGACATTCGTGTCAATGACCGCATAATACTTCATCGACCGCTCCTAGCTGCATCAATTTCGGCATTGATTTCGTCTAGAGTCATATCGGCGGCCCCAGCTCTTTCGGCCTCGGCAGAAAGCTGGCGCATCACCATCGACATGCGGCTCGCAACTGGATTTGCATTGTAGAAAGCGCGTCTGTCGGCGGCATAGGCGGAAGCCTTTGTGGACGCAACCTCGAAGGGAATCCTCTTCTCGCGCACAACGGCACGAGCAAAGACATTTATCGCCGTGGTCATCGACATGCCAAACTCTTCGCAAAGTTTGTCAAAGTCTTTTTTCAGGCCGTCATCCATTCTGATGCTAAAGGTAGTTTGTGACATAAAAGCAACCTCTTTTTATATAATATATATAAAAACACACCGAATTGCAACCTATTTAGTGTATAAAAAATCGTTGGTAGAGATTGTTAACGTCGGGAAGGGAGTTGCTCATGAACTCAGCAGGGGGACAACTGAACAAGGCGAATATCGCAGCCAAGCTCGCATGGCTATGATTGAGCCAATCAGTTGGGACTTGATCGAAGAGAAAGTCCAACCCTCCCCCTCCTATACAGAGCGTTTTAATATGAAACGCGCTTTTTTTGCCCCGAATTAGGGGCTTTTCTTGTTTCAGAACGAAACAAAATGGCCGTTTTTTGCCAGTTATTAGCATTTGGCACGGGTTTTGCTTATGTATGGGCGTAAAAAATCGCCCCGTTCAGATTGATTCGCGGGCGGCAAGAATTTAAAAATAGGAGACTCATTATGAGCAAGATTATCGGTATTGACTTGGGAACGACCAACAGCTGCGTGTCCGTGATGGAAGGCGGCAAGCCGGTCGTCATCGCTAACGCGGAAGGTTTCCGCACCACCCCGTCCATTGTCGCTTTCGGCAAGAACGGCGAACGTCTGGTGGGCCACGTGGCAAAGCGCCAGGCTATCACCAACCCCGAAAAGACCATTTACTCCATCAAGCGTTTCATGGGCCGTACGGCTGGCGAATGCTCCGCTGCTGAAAAGAACATGCCCTACAAGCTGGTGGGCACGGGTTCCGACCCGGTCCGCGTGCAGGTGGACGACAAGCAGTTCGCTCCTCCCGAGATTTCGGCCATGGTTCTCCAGACCATGAAGAAGATTGCCGAGGACTACCTGGGCCAGCCGGTGACGCAGGCCGTGATTACGGTCCCTGCCTACTTTAACGACTCCCAGCGTCAGGCTACGAAGGACGCCGGCAAGATCGCTGGCCTCGAAGTGCTGCGTATCGTGAACGAACCGACGGCTGCTGCTCTTGCCTACGGTCTTGACTCCAAGAAGAGCGAAAAGGTCGCCGTGTATGACCTCGGTGGCGGTACGTTCGATATTTCCATCCTTGAAATCGACGACGGCATGTTCAGCGTGAAGGCCACCAACGGCGATACGATGCTCGGCGGTGACAACTTCGACGAAGTCATCATCGACTGGATCAACGACGAATTCAAGAAGGACAATCCGGGCATCGACCTGAAGAAGGACAAGATGGCCCTGCAGCGTTTGAAGGACGCCGCCGAAAAGGCCAAGATCGACCTGTCTGCAACGACTTCCACGAACATCAACCTCCCCTTCATCACTGCCGACGCTTCGGGCCCGAAACATTTGGACCTCACGCTCAGCCGTGCAAAGTTTGACCAGCTGACCGCCCACTTGGTGGAACGCTCCATGGAACCCTGCCGCAAGGCTATCGCCGACTCCGGCCTCTCCCTGAGCGAAATCGACGAAGTGATTCTCGTCGGTGGTTCTACCCGTATCCCGGCCGTTCAGGAAGCCGTGCGCAAGTTCTTCGGCAAGGAACCGAACAAGACTGTGAACCCGGACGAAGTGGTGGCTATCGGTGCTGCCGTCCAGGGTGCCGTGCTTAGCGGCGACTCCTCCGTGAAGGATGTGTTGCTCCTCGACGTGACCCCGCTTTCCTTGGGTATCGAAACTCTTGGTGGCGTGATGACCAAGCTCATCGACCGTAACACCACGATTCCGACCAAGAAGAGCCAGGTGTTCTCTACCGCCGAAGACAACCAGCCGGCCGTGACGATTCACGTGCTGCAGGGCGAACGCGAATTTGCCCGCGACAACCGTACGCTCGGCAAGTTCGACTTGACCGACCTCCCGAAGAAGCCGCGTGGCGTGCCGCAGATCGAAGTGACCTTCGATATCGACGCGAACGGCATTGTGCACGTGTCTGCCAAGGACAAGGAAACCGGCAAGGAACAGTCCATCAAGATTACTTCTTCCAGCGGCCTTTCCGAAGACGAAATCAACAAGATGGTGAAGGATGCCGAAGCCAACGCTGCCAAGGACAAGGAACAGCGCGAGCTGGTGGACATCAGGAACCAGGCCGAACAGATGGCTTACCAGGCTGAAGGTCAGCTCAAGGAATTTGGCGACAAGCTCCCGGCCGACACCAAGAGCCAGCTGCAGGCTGCTATCGACGACATCAAGGCCAAGAAGGACAACGGCACCAAGGAAGAGATCAAGGCCGCTATGGACAAGCTCCAGGGCATGATCAGCTCTATGGCCCAGGCCGCCGGTGCAAACCAGGCTCAGCCGGGTCCGCAGCCGGGTGCTTCTGAACAGCCGAAGAACGACAAGAAGGGCGACGGTCCGGAAGTCGTCGACGCGGAAGTGGTTGACTAATTAAGCGTACGGCAGGTAATCGGTGTGTCGCCGGTTATCGGCCTCATACAGAAAGGATTGGCTCTCTTTTAGGGAGCAATCCTTTTTGCGTAAAATGAGCGAGCGCAAAAATGGCTGAAAAAAGAGATTATTACGAAGTTCTAGGCGTCGGCAAGGACGCGAGTGCTGACGAGATCAAGCACGCCTACAAGAAACTTGCCATTAAGTACCACCCGGACAAGAACCCGGGCGACAAGGAAGCCGAAGAGAAGTTCAAGGAGGCTGCCGAGGCCTACGACGTGCTCAGCAACCCCGAGAAGCGTAAGCAGTACGACCAGTTCGGCTTTAACGCCCCCGGTGGCGGTTTTGGTGGCGGCGGATTCGGCGGCCAGGGATTCAGTTTCGAGGATATCTTCGCGAACTTTGGCGACATTTTCGGTGGCGGATTCGGTGGTTTTGGCGGCAGCCGTCGAGGCGGTCGCAAGGCCGGGCCTCCGCGCGGAAACGATTTGCAGATCAAGGTGGCGCTCAGCTACAAGGAAATCTTCGAGGGCTGCACCAAGAAGGTTCGTCTGAAACGCTACACGCCGTGTACGGAATGTAACGGCAAGGGCGGCACCGACATCAAGACTTGCGAAACCTGTAAGGGTACGGGGCGCGTGCGTCGCGTTTCTGGCGGATTCTTCCAGATGGTTTCCGAAAGCGCCTGCCCCACTTGTAACGGCATGGGCGAAGTCATCGCGAACCCGTGTAGCCGTTGCCGCGGCGAGGGCCGTGTGCAGGAAACCGAAGAGATTTCCATCAAGATTCCGGCGGGCGTTGCCGAGGGCCAGTACCTGAACCTGCGTGGCGAAGGCAACTGCGGGCCTCGCGGCGGTGCCTGCGGCGACTTGCTGGCGGTCATTGCCGAAAAGCCTGACGACTTCTACACCCGCGAAGGCGACGATTTGCACTGCGAAATCAAGGTGCCGGTCCACAAGCTGGTCCTTGGCGGTACGCAACGAATCCCGACGCTGGACGGTGGCGAAGTGCAGATCAAGATTGCGGCCGGCACTCAGGCCGGAAGCATTTTGCGCCTGCGCGAACAGGGCCTGTACCCGCTGAACAAGCGCGGCGACCGTGGAAGCCTCTACGTGAACATCGGCGTGGAAATCCCGAAGGACTTGAGCCGCGAAGAGAAGGAACTCTACCAGAAACTCGCGGAACTGCGTCACGACAAGGAAACCGCGCAGGAAGAAAGCTTCCTTGAAAAGATGAAGAATCTGTTCAAGTGACACGAAGTGTCATCCTGAGCTATACGAAACTTAGAACTTTAGTTCTGTAGTTGAGTTATGCCCTTTGGGTAGAAGCCCATAGGGCGAAGTCAAAGGATCTCAGAAATACTCCCGAGCAGCAATGCCCGGGATTTTTATTTATAAAGTGACATTTTGTAGATTGTGGGGTGTTTAACAGGAGAACAAATTCTTCTGGTGGGAGACACAATGAGAAAAGTGGTCATTTTAAATGCGAGTCCGCGCAAAGACGGAAACATCAGCCAAATGCTGAATATCATAGGCAACGAGCTGTTTGAAAATGGCACCGAAGTCAATATCATTGATGTCTGCAAGTTGGAATTTCGCCCGTGTATCGGTTGTATGAAATGCCGTAGCGCTCACGATTGCGTGATGCCGGAGGACGATGCGAAACGGATTCTTCGCATGGTGCAAGAATGTGATGGCCTAGTGGTCGGTTCGCCTTGCTATTGGGGCAACATGACCGGGCAACTCAAAATGCTATTCGACCGCTGGGTTTACGGCATGATGGACCACAGCGAACGCGATTACCCGATTCCACTGTTAAAGGGAAAGAAGGCTGTCATTGTGACGACATGCACTACGCAATGGCCATTCAACCTGTTTTTCAAGCAGTCGGCCGGCACCGTTCGCGCCCTCAAGGAAATCCTCTGCTGGAGCGGATTCAAGATTGCAGGCGTGATTCAAAAAGGCGGAACCCACAAGAGTAAAGGCCTTACGCCCAAAGAAATTGCCAAGTGCAAGAAAATTGCTTTGTCTTTAGGTTCGCATTAAAGGCGTGAAAACGCAATCGGGCTAAATTATTCCGCTTCGCGCTGTAATTGCGGGATCATTTCTGCAGACCATTCTTCGAAATCGCCCGCCTCGATATGGTCGCGGGCCTGTTGCATCAAATGCAAATAGAAATGCAGGTTGTGAAGCGTTGAAAGCGTCCAGCCGAGGGGTTCCTTGGTCTTGAAAAGGTGGCGCACATAGGCGCGTGTGTAGTTCCGGCAACAATGGCAGTCGCATTCCGGGTCTAGCGAGCGTTCGTCATCGGCGAATTTGGCGTTCTTGTAGCGGAGCACTCCCCTGCTGGTGTACACAAGGCCGTCCTGCGCGTTCTTGGCGGGCAGAATGCAGTCAAACATGTCGACACCGCGCTTGATGAGTTCCAGCAAGTTCCAGGGCGTGCCCACCCCCATCACGTAGCGGGCTCGGTCGGCAGGCAGCGAATTCGTGCAGAAATCCGCAATTTCGTACATGGTTTCGACAGGTTCGCCTACGGAAAGGCCGCCCATCGCGTAGCCATCAGGAGCGATTTCCTTGAGGGCGTCAATGGATTTTTGGCGGAGTTCCTTATGCATGCCGCCCTGCACAATCCCGAAGAAGAATTGCGGGTAATCGTGGACAGGAGGATTTTCGCGGAGCCAATCCACTGCGCGGCGGGTCCATTTGAGCGTGTAGTCGAGCGAGTGCGAAGCCTCTTCAACGGTGCTCGGGTAAGGCGTGCATTCATCGAAGGCCATAATGATGTCCGCACCGATTTCGCGCTGGGCCTTCATGACCGATTCCGGCGTGAACAGATGGCGCGAACCATCTAGATGACTGCGGAATTCAACGCCTTCTTCAGTAATGTGGCGAAGTTCCTTCAGGCTCCAGACCTGGAATCCGCCGCTATCTGTGAGCATCGGGCCATTCCAGCCCATGAATTTCTGCACGCCGCCCATCTTGGCCACAAGTTTCGTGCCTGGGCGCAAATACAAGTGGTACGTATTCGCGAGAATGATCTGCGCCTGCATTTCGCGCAAGTCCCGCGAAGAAAGTCCCTTCACGCTTGCAAGAGTGCCCACCGGCATAAAAATCGGCGTTTCCACCACGCCGTGGGCGGTGTGGAGCCGGCCGCGGCGGGCCTTGCTCTTGGCGCTTGTCTTGACGAGTTCGAAGGGATTCTGATTCACGGGGCAACCGGATTAAAGCTGTTCGCGGATTTTTTGAGCGAGGGCGAAGCCGGCGGCGCGGGCCTGTGCAACAGAGTCGGCGGCGCGGGCGTCAAGGGGCTGCGAGACTTGAGCGCGGAGCTGGCGTTTGCTGGATTCATCCCAGTAAATGCCGCGGAGCGCGAGGGTGCCCGCATCACTAAATTCGGCGAAGCTTGCAACCGGGAATTGACAGCCTGCGTTGAGCGCCTTAAGGTAGGCCATTTCGGCGACGGCGATGGCATACGATTCAGCATCGTTGACTCGAGCGAGCTGGTCGGCAAGTTCATCGGACGGCGAACAAAGTGTTTCTATCGCAAGGATGCCTTGGCCGGAAGCCGGAAGGATTTGTTCTGTGCTAAAGAATTCTGTCACCTGGTCGGCAAGGCCCATACGCTTGAGGCCGGCGGCGGCGAGCACAACGGCGTCGAGTTCCGCAAGCTTACCGAGGCGAGTCTGGATGTTCCCGCGAATAGGTACGTATTCCAAATCCGGGCGAAGCGCCTTCAATTGCACCACACGGCGAATGCTACCGGTGCCGACGCGGGCCCCTGCAGGCAACTCCATAAACTTGATTCCGGCGGCTCCCCCACGAGCAATAAATGCATCGCGCGGGTCTTCGCGCTTCAAAACCGCCGCAAGCTTGAATTCGGGCAAAACTTCAGCCGGCATATCCTTTAAGCTGTGAACCGCAATGTCGGCGCGGCCTTCTAAAAGGGCGACTTCAAGTTCCTTAATGAAAACGCCCTTACCGCCAAAGCTAGCCAAAGATTTATCAAGACGGCGGTCGCCTTCGGTCGTCATCGAGACAAGTTCATAGCTCAGACCCGGATTCGCCACCACAATGGCATCGGCCGCCATGGTCGTTTGTGCCAAGGCAAGAGCGCTCTTGCGGGTTGCAACACGCAGCTTACATTCAGTCATTGTTCGCCCCCAAGCACTTGAGGAACACCTGCACATCTTCGGGCGAATTTTCAGCCTTCACCTTGTATAAGAAATCGTTGGCCATCTTTTTGGCAAAGCGTTCGTACATCATTTGCACGCGGTGGCGATCTTCTTCGGGCAAATCCGGCATCGAACGGAGCAATTTGTCAGATTCTTCGTTCGCCGACTTCAGCATTCTTTCGGCATGCACACTAATCTGTTTCGAGACTTCGTCCATGCGCATCCACTGCAAGAATTCGTCAATGCCTTCTTTCAGAATCTTTTGGGCGGCTTCAAGCTCAATCATGCGCAGGCGGCGATTTTCAGAGACAACCTTTTCGAGGTCATCGACGCAAACGTATTGCACGCCAGAAATCTCACCGATACAAGCTTCCGCATTACGCGGGCTACCCAAATCAATCACCAAGCGCTTGGCATTAGCGCTTACGCCCGGGTGTTCTGCCACCTTGCTGCAATGACGTTCAAACACGACATCGAGCGCACCTTTAGGGGCATTGCCTTCGGGTACTTCAACAGCTCCAATCGCCTTTGCATATTCTTCTTTCGTAATGATCGGCTCTTGACAGGCGCTGCAAAGAATCACCACATCACACTTGCCGAGCACCTGATAGCGGTCTTCAAACTTGACCGGCGTGAGCACGTCTGCAAATTTTTCGGCATTTGCAAAGGTTTTGCTGCTTGCAAAAATCTTGGTCGTATTTTCTTGCACATACTTGAGCATCAAGGAGCCCATTTCACCGAGACCCACAATGTATACGGTACGGTTTTCCAAGTCATCAAAGGTGTGCTGCACCTGTTTCATGGCCAAGAACGGAATATTGCAACTGAGCTTGCTCAAGTTGGTTTCGGTCTTGATACGCTTGGTGGTGTGAATGGCACTCTGAAAGAGCTTGTTCAGGGTATTCCCCGTTGCATGCAACTGGTGCGCCGTTTCGTAGGCGCGGCCAATCTGGTGTAAAATTTGGTCTTCACCCATTGCCACCGAATCAAGACCCGCACACACGTTCATCACGTGGCGCGCCACCTCGTCGCCCGACTTAAAGTAAAAGAATTTCGCAAAATCGTCGTAACTCTGTCCAGCAAGTCCACAAACGTACTTAACCAATTCAACATCACTCAATTCGCGGTCAGACGCCACGTAAACTTCGGTACGATTACAAGTAGCAAGTATTAAAAGTTCATCAAAGGTCGAATGGCTCAACGCTTCGGTCTTGACATCCATCGGGATATAGAACTTTTCGCGAATTGCGATTTCAGCCACCTTGTGGCTCATGCCTGCCATATAAATTTTGCGCATGGGCTAAATTTAGAAAAATCTCAATAGCCGATTTCGTTGTCGATCCAGCGGTAGCGCTGTTTCATCCATTCTATCATGGTTTCAACAGCCTCGTCATAAGAACCGTAAGCATCCTTCAGAGCCCAGTTTTCGGTATTTTGCATGACCGGCCAGCGACGGTATTCATTTTCAATAGCCTTGTCGATAATGGTGCGGTACAACGGAACACTGTCAATCAACGCCTTAAACGTTTCGCGGTGTTCTTTCCAAAAATCAACGGCAGCGCGGTCAACCAAGGAATTTTGGAGAAGATAGTAATTCAGGCGATACCTGCGAATGTACCATTCTTCAGGCTTTTTATTCTGTTCGCGTGAGGCATTTCCAAACGCCAAGTCAAAATCCCACAAGGGACCAAAATGAATCGGTTCACCCTTTTTCCAAGTAAAGTGTACACTGCGGGCAAAGTTTCCATCTTCATTCTTCGAATATTCATGGACCCAATAAAAAAGGAGGTAATCGTCGAGATCAATCCAATCCACGATTTCATCGCTGTTATACCTATACGGGCGCATCGCAAAATTTTCGAATGCGTTTATATGGTCCAGCAAAAGCTCTTCTGTTTCGGGCGATGGATTTTTCGGGGATTTGATGTGGTAATAAAAACCGTTATCACTCTGAACATAGGGGGGATCAAACTTTTTGGAATCCTCTTTTTCGACAAGGAACGTTGTGTCGTTTTCTTCGATATTCACACGATTCTTGGCGACCTTGATCGTTTCGGAGAGCAAATAGAGTCCCATGTACTTGCGGTTAAGATAAACCTCTACAAATTGCATTTTAGGCGTATACTTGGCACCGAGCCATTCCGAAAGACGGGTCATCATGTAATTGCGCAAATGGGTCTTGTCACCATAATTAGCAATCAACGCCCAGTCGCGATTTTTGGGCATCCCAAAGAGATTCACCTTATCCTTGAATTCCAACTTCAAGCCGTATTTGGGCATTTTAAAACTGGAATTGCCTCGTCCGCGTACAGTGAGTTCGTAGACTTCGCTTTCGGGGGCTTTTTCGCCGTAAATCTGCAAGTGCGAAGGAATCTCGGTTTCGCGGTCACGAATGCCCGCAAAGTCTTCGGTCTCAATCACCAAGCGAGGGAGTCCGGCGTACGGGTACACGGAATCGTCTATGGGAAGACTGTCGGGATTGCTTTCGGTTTCGGCCCAATAACAGGCAGCAAGGCAGATGCAGCAAAAAAATGCTGCAAGCTGATTGAGCAAGCTTATTTTGCGGGCCATTAAACGCATCAGCTGAAATATAATTCTTTTAATTGCCTCACTGATGCGATTTCACTAACGTGAATTCTGTTTAGGGAATATATTTCATAAAAAAAATTATATTTCTTGACATGAATAAAGTCTTCGGGTGCATTTTGTCAATTGCTTTTGTGGCAAGCTTTGCCACAGAGAGCCTGCACCCGATTATAGCTCCCGCAACCCAATTGGGCGTTCAAGGGACAGTCGAATTAGACGATGACGTTTACAGCGGCGACATGGAAGTCTCGGCAGAATATGCCGTACACCCGCGCCTAAGCCTTTACGTAGACGGCGCGTTCCGTTTTTTGAGTTATAGCTACGAATATTCCACCGATGGCTACATCCACAATTATTGTAACCTTCATGTGAATGGCTTTAACGAGACCTACGTGGGCGCAAAAGGACTGATTCTCCCCTACTTGGGGTTGAATCTCGGCTGGCAATTCCCGCCCGGCGAAGGTTCCCAAAAGAACCGCTTTCACCGCCTGAATGTTGAGCCCTTCAACCTGCTGCAGGTTTCCAAGAATCTAACCGTAGGCACTGCCTTACGATACAACACCTTCCTCGAAGACAAAAACTTCAAGCCCGGTGACGAAATCGGATTCAAGGCATCACTCGTCTGGACTCCTGCCCACTGGGAATTCAGCGAAGTCTTCCTTTACCAGGCGCGAATCGAAGAATCGGAAAACAGGAACCTGGACAAGCGTTATCGCGGCATGAAGGACAAATACCGCGGCATGAAAATGAAGTTTGACGCCATGCGCTACTTCAACATTGCAGGGT
Organism: uncultured Fibrobacter sp.; assembly: GCF_900316465.1. NCBI lineage: Bacteria > Pseudomonadati > Fibrobacterota > Fibrobacteria > Fibrobacterales > Fibrobacteraceae > Fibrobacter > uncultured Fibrobacter sp. Next base: position 45,874 of record NZ_ONDD01000012.1, read on the forward strand.
TTTCTACGGGTTTCGGGCTGAATTACGAAATCCACGAAGGCACGTTATTCGGCTTTGAAACAGGCCACCGCATCGGAATTGAAGCGAAAATTCTTTAGGAGTACATATGAAATCTAAAATCATATCAATATTTCTGATACTTCTTTTCACATCCATCTCGTTTGCCCGAGAACCAGAAAACAACACCGAACATCCCAGCAAGGATTCTACGGTTGATACAACGAGCAATCCCAACGAGAAAAATACCTTTAAGCGGCATACGATAAGCGTCGGTTACGGCATTTTAACGGCTTCGGATATTATCGGAATGATCGGCGCCGCAATTGTAAGCATGTTCAGTGAAGAAGACAACTTTGGAACCTTGGGGGCACTTTCCATTGATTACGGCTACAAGGTTGGAGAAGTTTTCGAAACGGGTCTCGTTTTCAACTATGCGGAACCTATCAAGAATACGCCTCTTTACACCATTATGCCAAGGGCAAAGTTCAACTTCAATTCAACTGGATTTTTCAACCCGTTCATGGAACTGGATCTTGGCGCATCCTTCAGCGAAAACGGAGCGATTCCCATGTTCCACACCACATTGCTCGGACTCGAGATGGGGCGGACCATCCCCCTGACAATCAACATTTTAAGCTTTGGACAGCGCGGCATGCTCTATACCTCGCTAGGAGTCAAGTTCTAGCAGGGATTAAGCAAAAAAGCGGAAACTCGTTTTCTTGAGTTCACGCACCGAACGCAAAACGACGTAATCAGGGTTGCCGATGGATTCGGCAGCCTCTTTAATTTGGCGGTCCAGTTCCTCGGCTGACTGAGCATGCATCATGGCGTAGAGCGTGTACGGGAATCCTTCGAAAGCCGGACGCTCATAGCAATGCGAAATATAGGGCTTTTGCGCTAGAATATCACCGCCATTTGTCGTATTAAAGCAGACCATGGCGTTGTCGGCAAAGCCCGCTTCTTGATGGCGAAGAATCGCTCCAAAACGGCGCATGCGTCTCAAATCCAGGTCTTCGCGGAGTTCATCACACGATACGCCCCAATCCTTGAACGGGGTAAGCGAATGCGGGATGTCTTCGCAAGCAACGCGGATTCGGTTGCGGTCCGAGCCGGAAAGCGGTTTCGACCTTGCGCAGGAGTTTTTACGGATTACCGGTGCTGCAGTGCCGCCCATGACCGTATTAATCTTGAACTTCTTGGTCGCCAAGAGCACATGTACATCGTGCAGTTCTGTTTTCGCACAAACGTCATCGACAATCTTTTGAATTTCAGCTTCGGACTGGGCAATGACCGTAAACCATACGTTGTATTCGTGGCTGCGCTGATAATTATGAGTTATCGCAGGAATTTCATTAACAGCGGTTGCGAACGCTTCTATGGCGGACTCCGTTACCTTTCCCGCACAAAGGCGAGAGATAAAGCCAAGCGCCCTAGAATCGTACACGCCCCCGATACGGCGGATAACGCCCGACTGACGCAGTCCCTCGACAGCGGCAAAAACGGTCTGTTCGTCGGAACCAAGCTGACCTGCCAGCACCTGATACGGGCGTTCTTCCACCGGAAAAGCGTCCTGGATGATGGCGAGAAGGTTTTGTTCAAGTTCGGTCATACGAATGCGAAATGTGCGATAAGTGATGTGAAATAATCAATTACTCATTCCACATTACACATTTGAAATTTCTTCGTCGGTCAAGTAGCAGGCCGGATCCTCTTCCCAGAAGTCGCCCGTTACAGCCTCGGCGCGAGTACGGAAGTTGCCGTTGCAAAGGTTCAGATAGGCGCACTTGGGGCAGCGACCCTTCAGAATCGGCTTACGGTTCTTGAGGCCAGCCATAATCGGGTTGCTTTCATCGCTCCAGATTTCGCCAAAGCTACGTTCGCGCACATTACCCAGCGTAATGTATTGCGTGAACTGGTCCGGGTGAACGTTACCGATGCTATCGATGTTACCGAAGGCCATACCGCTGCGGTTTCCGCCATTGCGCTGGATAAGCTCCAGCACCTTTTCGGCGCGGGCCGGGTCTTCGCGCAGCATGCGACGATACAGATAAACGGCGTCGGCGTGGTTGTCCACCGTCAAGATTTCCTTGTCGATTCCACGCTTCTTGAAGTCTAGCGTGCGGTCAATAATTAAATCCATTGCCTTGCGACTTTCTTCGTGGTTCAAGTCGTTTGCAACCATGGCAGAACCACGACCGCTGTAAACTAGGTGATAGAAGCACACGCGGTCGATGTTTTCAGCTTCGAGCAGGTCGAAAATGGCGTTCAGGTCTTGCACGTTGTAGCGCGTAATGGTAAAGCGCAGGCCCACCTTCTGGCCAGTCGCCACACAGTTGCGGATACCGCGCAGGGCAAGCCTATAAGCGCCATCTTTACCGCGGAACTTATCGTGCGTTGCCTCGCAGCCGTCCAGGCTAATGCCCACATAACCTACGCCCATGTCCTTGAGCTTTTGGGCCACGTCAGGCGTGATGCAGGTGCCGTTCGTGCTGATGGTCGGGCGGATTCCCTTGCTTGCTGCATAATTTGCCAACTCAAAAAAGTCCGGACGGAGAAGCGGTTCGCCACCGCTAAAAAGAATCACCGGCACCTTGAAATCGGCCAGTTGATCAATAAGGGCCAAGCCTTCCTCGTGCGTCAGTTCGTTCTGGTACTTGATAGCCTCGGAGCGAGCGTAACAATGCACGCAGCTAAGGTTGCAAGTCTTGGTGCAGTTCCACACCACCACAGGGCCACGGCCCGGCGCAACGCCGTTCTTGCATTCATGAGCCTTGGGTTCGTAACGCAGCTGGTCACCGTAATTCGGCGTATCCATCAAAAGCTTGGTAATACTGATCATAATCTAAAACTTGTTTGGGAATGGCCTAAAGATAGAAAAATAACCCCGGTTACCCGAGGTTATTAAAAGCTTTCTCTGTTAAGTGTCGCGTCGCGATTAAAGCTTCACAGAATCCTTAGAGATGAACTTCTTGATCTTCTTGTCGCCCATCCAGAGCTTCTTGTGGCTCTGCAAATCGGTGAGTTCGAGGTCCACCTGGTAGAAGATAACGGACTGGCCGCCTTCCTGGTCCACGATGGTGTTGATGGTGCCGGTCAGCATCCAGTCAGCACCAGTTTCCTGGTGGAGTTCCTTGGCGGTTTCTTCGGTAGCGTTACCCTGCTGGTCTGCAACTTCAGAGCGAAGTTCGGCGCGTTCGGCAGAGTTTGCGACGAAGTCAGCAGCACCGGAATTCAAGAGTGCACGTTCCATGTCCTTGACGAAGGTTTCGACGCTGATATGTTCGTGGCTCTTGTTGCGAACCTTACCGATCACGACGGTCGGGGTACGGCCCATTTCGCCGATAATCTTTTCAATCTTCTGGCTCTGCAAGCAGCTCAGAATCATTTCGTCGGCCACCAAGCGGGAGTCGGTATCGTTCCACTTACCCGAAAGATCGGTCGTAGAATTGGTATCGATACGGGTCACGGTCTTACCGCCACCGCTGCTGCAAGCGACCATGCAGAGCGAACAACCAAGAGCGAGAATAGCAAACAATTTACGCATTAGATTTCTCCTTGAAAATTTTTTACAAATGTACAATCTTTCTTTTTATTTGTCTATAAAAGAAGCCAGACAATAAAAATAAAGAAGACGAACCGCCAAATTCGCTAGATAGAATAAAAAAATACCGCAGAGCGAACTCTGCGGCACTTTTAAATTGTCGAAGAAAGATTACTTCTCAGCGAATTTCTTAGAGGCGGCCTTGACTTTCGGGTCGTTCTGGGCATCCTTGATCTTCTGCTTGATACCGTCTTCAATCTGCTTCTTGAGCTTGGCGGCGAGGGCGGGGAAACGTTCTTCCAGGGAATCGCTAAAGACAGCCGGTTTCTTGGGAGCGGCAGGACCCTTACGCTTGGCGTTCAGGGGGCGCTTCTTCTTGGCCGGGGCCTTCTTTTCTTGGGATTTTGTTTCCTGAGGCTTGACTTCTTCTGTGGATTTGACTTCAGTTTCTTCTGACATAATAGACCTCTTGGAAATATTGTTAATTTGACGGCGCAAAAATAGTAAAAAAATCGCCTGTTCCTAGGTTTTGCAATTAAAAATTATGCTTTTTTAAGCTAAAAAAGGCGATTTTGGACTACCACTAGCCGTTCAGTTTCTTGTTTTCGAGCCAATGGGCAAGCACGGTAATGTCGGCCGGGCGGACGCCGGGAATACGGCTAGCCTGGCCGAGCGTCAAGGGCTTGTGGGCATTTAAGCGCTGGCGGCTTTCGATACTGACCGCGGTCACCTGCATGTAGTCGAAGTCGACGGGCAGGCGCACGGATTCCATCTTCTTCTGGTCGTCGATTTCGCGGGCCTGCCGGTCGAAGAATCCTGCGTAGATTTCTTCGGCGTACATGAACCACTGGTCGCGGCGGGTCAGATTCAGGTCGGGCAGCGCGGTCCGGAACAACTGCTCAGGGTCGATTCCCGGACGGCGCAGCACGTTGATCCAGCGGGTGCGCTCGGTCGAAAGAGCCTGGCCACCGGCTTCTAGAATCGGGTTAGCCTGGTCGGGCGTTGCCGATTCTTCGGTCATGCGGGTGCGGGCAGTCGCCATCAGTTCCTGACGGCGCTTCCAATCGGAGTAGTCGCTGTCCGAAATCATACCAATCTTGTGAGCGCGTTCCTTCAGGCGAGTTTCCGCATTATCGCTACGGAGGAACAGCCTGTATTCGGCGCGGCTCGTGAACATGCGGTAAGGCTCGTCGAGCAGAATATTCACCAAGTCATCGGCCATCACGCCCAGATAGCTATCCGAACGGCCAAGAATCAAAGGTTCTTCGCCCTTGATCTTGAGGGCGGCGTTAATGCCTGCCAATAATCCCTGACCGGCGGCTTCTTCGTAACCGCTGGTGCCGCAAACCTGGCCAGCAAAATAGAGTCCGGGAACCTTCTTGCATTCAAATGTCGGGAACAACTGCGTGGCGTCGACAGAATCGTATTCCACCGCATAGCCAATCTGCAACACGCGGGCACGGGTCAGCCCCGGAATCGTATGGATAGCGGCCAGCTGGATGTCTGCCGGCAAGCTAGAGCTAAAGCCGTTGATATAGACGCGACCGATATCCGCCTGTTCCGGTTCAAGGAACAGCTGGTGGCCGTCACGATCGCCAAAGCGGTTAATCTTGTCTTCGATGCTCGGGCAGTAACGCGGTCCCTTACCGTGAATGCGGCCGCTGAACATGGGGCTGTCCTTAAAGCCGCTACGCAGAATGTCGTGCGTTTTCAGGTTCGTACGGGTAATCCAGCACACGCAATCATTACGGACAAACTTATTCGCCGGGTCACCCCAGAAATAATTTGCATCGCGGCCAGGAACGGTTTCTGCCAAATGGCGGTCGCTCATGGGCCACGGAGAATCGTCTCCGCGTTGCACATCGCATTCGTTAAAGTCGATGGAATCGGGGTCCAAACGGCTCGGCGTACCCGTCTTTAAGCGACGGAGCGCAATGCCTTCGCGGGCAAGGCATTCCGACAGTTTGTCGGCGCTGGGCTCGCCCACTCGCCCGCCGGTGCTCGTTTCAAGCCCGGTAAACATCTTGGAGGCTAGGAAGGTACCGCTCGTAATCACGAGTGAACGTGTAATATAGCGTTCGCCGTTCAAGAGCGTGAGTTCCAGGCGACCGTCGGCCATGCGCGTAAAGGCAGCAAGTTCACCCTGAATCACCGAAAGCCCCGGAAGGCTTGTGATGACTTCGCGGGCAACCTCACTGTAGTACTTCATGTCGCACTGGGCACGCGGGCCCCACACGGCCGGCCCCTTGCTCATATTGAGCATGCGGAACTGAATGCCCGCCTTGTCGGTCAAGAGCCCCATCAGGCCACCGAGCGCATCGATGTCACGGACAATCTGACCTTTCGCCACCCCGCCTACGGCCGGGTTACAGCTCATACGACCGATGGCGTTAATATCCATCGTGAGCATGGCGGTCTTTACACCGAGTTTCCAAGCGGCGTGGGTCGCTTCAATTCCAGCGTGCCCACCACCGACAACGACTACGTCAAATTCAGCAACGAGAGACATTAGAAGCGATTACTTCTTTTCTTCAGTCTTCGGAGCTTCGAGGTTCCATTCAACCTTCTTGCCAGCGACAAGATCAGCGAGGTCCTTCTTGAGCTGTTCCTTTTCGCTTTCGAAGGCAGCGTACATCTTATACGTGCCATCCGGGTTCACAGCGTAGACCTTCGGAACGTAACCGTCGCTATAGAGTTCACCGAACTGGCGGGATTCATCCCAAACCACGTTAATGGTTTCGTCCCACTTGGCGTTATCCATGAACTTGCGGATACCGACCTTCTGGTTGCCACCGCTAGCCACAGCGAGCGTGATCAGACCCTTCGGAGCAAATTCCTTAGCCATTGCAAGAACTTCGGGTGCTGCGTGAGCGCAGTGGCCGCAAGTTGCAGAGAAATACATAACCAGGAGCGGCTTGTTTGCAAACGGTTCCAGGTTTTCGAGGTCAGAGGCAATAGCCTTGTCCACAGAAATCTTGGTAGCCTTCACCTTCAGGTTAAACTTCTGCGGCATGCCGTTGGCAAGCGTATCGCCACGGAGCGGAGCAATTTCTTCCTTGAGCTTAGCCTCTTCTTCTTCCTGCTTCTTGATAGCGGCGGCACGCAAATCCTGCATCTTCTGCTGGTAGCGCTGACCGACAGCCGACAGAGAATCCTGCGGGAGCTGGAGCTGGAATGTGGAATCGGCCACCTTGGCCACAGATTCCTTGATACCCAGAATGAAATAGTCTACATCGAAATCAGTCTGGAATTGCTTGCTGATGCCAATGAACTGGTTGGCAAACTGGAGACCGAGCAAGTAAGAGAACTTGGTATTGTCCGGAGAATCACCCGTAATGGTCACAGCAGCACCCGTAGAAGCCGGAGCGTCGACAATCGGCTGAGAGCGAGCGACAGAGTCAACGTAAGCCTTGATCTTTTCGTTATTGCCTTCGGCCAACATGGCGCTATCCGGACGAGTTTCTTCGACACGCTTACGGGCAATAGCCGTATAGCGCTGGCTCACAGCCTGCAAGCTGTCGGTATCCATCTGCACCTTGAAGTTCGTGTCATTGCTAGCCTTCACATTGTCGCGAATGGCCTGAACCAAAGCGTCTTCATAGATTTTTTCACCCATCTGGCGCGGAATAATCGTGAAATTCTGGCCACCGAACTGGGCGCCCAGCATATAAGCGAACTTCTGGTCGTCGGTAGAATTTGCAGTAATTGCGGCCGGAGCTTTTTCAACAGGCTTTTCGCCGCATGCCATAAGACCAAATGCAGCCAACGCTGCAGAACCAAGAGCAATCTTCTTCATGTCCATTTGGATCTCCTTAGAGAAAATTTTTCCGAGCGAAAATATAGAAAAATCCCCTGTAGCAGGCTACTACAGGGGTTTGTTTGCGTATAAAACAGGGTTATTCTATCACCAGTTTTCCTACTCCGCAGGCTCCTGTTTCAGAATATTTGCCTATGGCCACGATGTTGAACTCTCCAGTCATTGATTCACCGCTCCATTGTTCAAGACTGATGAAGCGAGCCTGTTTTGCGGCTTCTGCACCCGGAATTTCGTTTTCGTATTCATCGAAATCGTCCCAAGTCATGCATCTTTCCACCAATTCCTCCGTTTTGTCTAAATCAAAATAAATGTGCTCCACAGAATCGATACCCACAATCAGGTTAAATCCAATTTTAGACCAGTATGTGACACAAAGTCCACCCCAGTCAGTGATATCGACCGGTTTCGGGAGTGTCTCACCAGGTTCATAGTCATCTAAATGGAACGCCATGCCAATATGCGCCTCTCGAGCTGAGCCCTTGTTGACATACAATTTCCCGCAAAAACCACCACAAGCATCAATCAGATATTCCATACAACCAGCCTGATTCATGGAACAATCCGCGTCTTTCCATTCGAATCGAGAGGCTCCCCCCTGTTCGGCATCATCGAAAATATACCAATACCCGGCCATGCTCGTTTCGGAGCCATCGCCAAATCCGGTATTTACACGATAACCGTCGGTAGCACCGTTCCACAGGCATTGCGAGCCATCGTTTCCGGCTTCACCACTTGAACTGCTTGGCACAAAATCCGTCGCATTCACGGGTTCGCTCCATTGAGGCAAGGTCGCATCGTATTTGCCGATTTCCTTGATGTTGAATTTACCCACCTCTTCGGAATTGCCCTTGTAAACGAACACAATCGCCTTGATTTGCTTTGCAGCCGCTTCGCCTGAAAGTTTTGAACTTTCCGGGACCCATGCCGGGGCCACGAAATCGCTCCACTTGGCGCAACGTGTCACGACCTTGTCGGCACTGAGCAACTGGTCAAGTGTAGGAACATTCTTGATCGTTTTCGGGAGCGTAACAAACGGTGCTTCCAGATTCAGCGTATCATCAGCACCGGTAACACTCAGCGAAACATTCATCGCAAAATCCGACGAATAGGTTACGCAAACGCCATCCCATTCCGAGATGTCCGTCGCAGCACCGTTTTCGGCCACCATAAAGCCGACACCGGCCATCGGCATCGATGCAGCCTTCAGTTCAATCGTCGCGCAAATGCCTCCGCAATACGCCACGAGTTCTTCCATGCTAGACTCGTATCCGACATTGACCGGATACTGAACCCTAGACATGCCACCCCTTTCTCTATCGGCAAAACTGAACCAATTCGCGCCATTCCAGAGATCCGGCACAACCACAGCAGCACTGCTCGAAAAGCCCTGCTCAACAGAGCTGCTAGATTGCACCACAGAAGAACTGCTTTCGTTGTGAGCAACGGCGTTATCCTCTTCGGTCACTCCCGAAGTCTTGTTCCCTTCGGAACAGGCGACAAGGCTGAGCACAATCGTGCCCGCCAAAATTTTAGCGACCTTCTTCATCTTTGTCCTCCCCCCACGTCAGTGGGAAAAACTGTAAATTCAAGCGATAAACCCGTTCAACCGCCTTGCTTTGCAGGGCAATTTGAGAGATCCTCTTACGGCACGCTTCAAGTTCTTTTAAAATCAGTTTGTAGTCTTCGGCAGACACACCCATGGTAAGCCCCGTAAAGTTGCGTTCCGAAGGCGGAAACTTGTCTATTGCCTCTTTCGCAAAGTCGGCCATTTCACGGTGCATGGAACGCAATGCCACCGGCATCACCTCTGACGAGCCTTTCAAATGCTTATCCGACTGTTCATAGTCCGAGCCATTCTTTTTCAACAAACCCGTCTTTACCATAAAATCAAGCGACTCACGGACTTCTCCTGCAGTAACCCCCTGACAGCATCGCTTGGCGATGTCGCCCGGAGTCGCTCCGTGCATGGCCGGAGCAAGTTCCCTCACCACCGGATGCACCCAAGATTCAAAATAACGGAACGCCTCACCATCAACAATTTTCGCCTTGTTGTTCTTGGCGAGTTCCAACATGGATTCATAGGCCATCTTTTTTTCATGATCCGTCTTTGCGTGACCATAATCCACCATGCGCTCAAAATATTTCAATTCGAAACCGGCAAGATTCATCGCGGACCCCACATTGGTCGCGCCCGCAGGCGAAAGCCGCGTTTTGCCCTCGCACACCAGCTTCAAATAAGTCGGCGACGAAAAGCCCGCCGCATGAGAAAATTCACGCCAAGAAAACGCCGACAAGCGTTTTTTCTCGTCGTAATAATCCTGCATATAGAGGCGGTAATCTTGGTATTCCGTAATCGGTTTCATGCCCTTAAATATAAATCCATTTTTTACGGAAGTCAATAGTTTATGATACAAAAATCAAATATTTTATCAGAATTTCAACATTTTTATTAGAATATTCAAAATCTGTATTTTCATGATACGCTTTTTAGGAGTAAACAAAAAGCCCCAGGCTGTTAAGCCGGGGCAAATCGATTTAGATAGAACCGAGAGGCCGATTTATTCAGCGAAGTAAGCCTTGGCCTTGGCGACAACATCTTCCACCTTGACCATGGTGAATTCCTTTTCGTTGCGGAACTTCCATTCCACTTCACCGTTGGCGAGGCCCTTCTTGCCGATGGCGATACGCACCGGAGAACCCCACAAATCGGCGTCCTTGAACTTCACGCCCGGACGTTCGTCGCGGTCGTCCACGAGCACGTCGATACCGGCGGCTTCAAGTTCCTTTTCGAACTTTTCGGCGAGTTCCATGAGTTCGGCTTCCTTGCCGATGGGGACGATTTCCACCTGGAACGGAGCAATGGACTTGGGCCAAATCGGTCCGAAGTCATCGTGGCTGTTTTCCACGACGGATGCCATCAAGCGGCCCACGCCGATGCCGTAGCAGCCCATGATGGCCGGAGCGGTGGTCTTTTCGGCAGTGAGGTACTTGGCCCCCATGGATTCAGAGAACTTGGTACCGAGCTTGAAGATGTTACCCATTTCGATGCCGCGCGTCTCGGTGAGAAGTTCGCCGCAGCAGGGGCACTTGCAGACTTCGCTCGCTTCGGCGATGTCGGCCACTTCGAACTTCGGGAAGTCGCGCTTCGGGTTGCAATGCTTGAAGTGGTAGCCTTCTTCGTTTGCGCCGGTCACGAGGTCGAAGGAATCGGCGATGGCTTCATCGACGATGATGCGGGTATCGTGAGAATTGATCGGGGAAGCAAAGCCCGGAACCATGCCGCAGGCCTTGATGAGGCTGTCTTCGGCAGGGTAAAGTTCCTTGGCCTTCAGCAAGTTGTGGAGCTTGATTTCGGAAACGTCAAGGTTGCCCGGAACCACCACCGTGATGAGCTTGCCTTCGAAGTCGAAGAACACGCACTTGGCGGTCGATTCAGCAGGAACGTTCAGGAATTTGGTGATTTCTTCAATGCTTTCGCTGTTCGGCGTGGCGACCTTTTCGAGGGCTGCGTTTTCGTCGCCCTTGAACGGCACGCGCTGGAACTTAGCGATTTCGCGGTTGGCCTGGTAGCCGCACTTCTTACAAAGAATCAAGTAGTCTTCGCCATTCGGAGTGTCGAGCATGAATTCGTGAGCGACCTTACCGCCCATGATACCCGTATCGCTCTGCACCACCACCGGTTCAATGCCCACGCGACGGTAGATGCGGAGGTAGGCGTCGTATTCTTCCTGGTAGTGACGGTCCAGGTCTTCCTGGCTGGTGTGGAAACTGTAGGCGTCCTTCATCAAGAATTCGCGGACGCGGATCAGGCCGCCGCGGGCGCGGGCCTCGTCACGGTACTTGGTCTTGAACTGGTAGAGCATCACCGGCAACTGCTTGTAGCTGTTGAGCACGTAGCGCACGAGGTCGGTCATGGCTTCTTCGTGGGTCATGGCGAGCACCATGTTGTGGTTGTTGCGGTCCTTGAAACGCAGGAGTTCTTCACCAATGGCCTGGTAACGGCCCGATTCGCTCCAGAGTTCAGCGGTCTGTACCACCGGCAGGTCCACTTCGATACCGCCAATCTTGTTCATTTCTTCGCGGATGATGTTTACAATCTTCTGGATCACGCGGAAGCCCATCGGCATCATGGAATAGATACCGGTAGAAACGGGCTTGATGTAGCCGCCGCGCATGAGGAAGATGTGGCTGGGCATGGTGGCATCGCTCGGCGTTTCGCGGAGCGTGACGTAAAAGTACTTGGAGAGTTTCATGGTTGTAACCTTTTAAATTTTTTCGGCGAAAATTTAGGAAAATACAATGGTTTTAGCAACAAGCCTACTTCATCAGCCGTTCCAAATCATCCACCGTTTTCGGGATATCTTTAGAAATGTTCCTGAAGCCGTCCTTCGTAATTAGTAGGTCATCTTCGATGCGGATACCGATTTTTTCGCGGTAGGTCTTGCCACCAATGGTCGCCTTGAATTCGCCGTAAAGCCCCGGTTCGCAAGAAATCAACATTCCAGGCCTTAAAACAGTATCCAAGGAGCGGGTTCCCGGTTCGCCTTCGTGAATCTGTTCGCCGATAAAATGGCTTACCCCGTGCGGGCGCTTGTCATACAATAATTTGTACGAACCCTTCGCGCCTTTAACCAAGCGGGTTTCCAATTCCTGCATAATGTAGTCCCAAGGAACCATCCCAATTTCCTTAAGCGAAACGCCCGGACGCACATGTTTCTGGTATTCCAGCGCAGAATCAAGTACAATCTGGTACAGCAGTTTCTGCAGTGGGCTGAACTTGCCGGACACAGGAATGGTGCGGGAAATATCGCTATGCAGGCTTCCGATGCGAATGCCAAAATCCAGGAGCACCAGCTCCCCCGCCTTCAACGGTTCGTCTTTCTTGACATAGTGCAAGCAGCATGCATTTGCGCCGCCTGCCACAATGGTCGGGAAAGCCAAGTCACCGTCGCTTTCACGTTGCATTTCATAATCCAACTTCAAGCCCAATTCACGCTCAGTCTTGAAAGTCTTCATTTCGGCAAGCACCGTACAGAAGGCGTTATTCGTTACCGCCTGCGCCGCCTCGGCATCCAAAACGCGTTCAGGTTCCAGCGGAAGTCTAAGCGACCAGTGCAAAGCCGCGGCACTCTTGAGCTTGATGCCTGTAGGCTTGAGCGCTTTGAGCAGCTGGCGCCTGAACCGGTCGTTGTGGTCTTCCTTAAATTTTTCAAAGTAATAGGCGTAAGCGTAGCTCCCCTTCGGAAGCTTTTTCGCGCGGGCAACCACCGTATCCATGAGTTCATCCACCGGGCGTACATCTTGGATTCCCGTAATGCGGGCAACTTCGTTATCGCCTTCCAAAAAGCCCAGGCGCTTGCCATTCCAGAATTCCTTGAACGGGTCCTTGGGTGGCACGAACAGGATTTCTTCATCGGTTTTAGGGTCGAGCAGCAAGTAGCAACCCGCCTGGTTGATACCCGTCAGGAACATGAAGGCTGGTTCCTGCACCATTTTATTCCAGATTTGCACGTAGGCTTCTTCAGTTCCGGGATCCATGGGGATTCCTGCAAAAACGCAGAACGAATCGAGCTCCTTGAGCATGGCCTTGCGGCGTTTTCTGTACAAATTCTTGGAATTGTAGCGGTCAGACGATATAAAAACTTGCGAATAGGGCTTAGAAATTGACTTTTCGACCATTTTTTTGCCTCTAAATAGGTAAAATTTCGGTATAAATTTACCTTTTTCGCACCGCTTTTGCTTTAAATTATATACATTTGAGGCATCACAGACTAGAATGGAGCCTGATTAAATGTCTCTTTTTAAAAATTGGAAATTGATCCTTGCAGCATCAACTGTAGCACTGTTCACCGCTTGCGCCGGCTCTTCCGGTGGTTCTTCTAGCGACGAAGATTATGGCGACGATAGCGGAACGCCGTCTGCCCAGAGATCTGCTCCGAAGGAAAAGATTGACGAAAACAAGCTGAAAAAGACCGAAGACGAAGCTGTCGCCATTACCGAAGAAAACCACAAGCTCCGCAAGGAAATCTTCGAAGCCAAGAACAAGCTCGGTATCTCTACAGCTCCTGCTTCCGAGGAATAATTTATAGCTGACACGTTCTCGATGAACGAATTACGCTATTCTTTATCGGACGACCTGAAACGAATGATTTCAGGCGAGAACGAAACGGTTTTCCGCTTATTGGAGAGCCGTTTTTGTGTTGAAATACAGACAAGACTCCCGGGCCTCCGCATTATTCCCAAAGAAAACGGTGATACGACGGGAGTTTTTGCTGTACTCGACCAGCTGAAAATGGCGGCCAAGAACGGCAAGGTCTTAACGGCACGACAACTTGAAAAGTTGATCGATCCGGCTGACGCCGCCATCAGCGATTTCAACAACCCGGATACCATCCCTGCCACCCCGATTTTCAGAAACCGCATGGGCGTTTCTGTATTCGCAAAGACAAAAGCGCAGGCCGAACTGGTACGGGCGGTCGAACAGAATGACATCATTTTTGCCAAGGGCCCTGCAGGCACCGGCAAGACCTTTTTGGCAGTAACGCTTGCGGTTGCAAGCCTTGAACGGCATGAGGCAGAGCGCATTTGCCTAGTTCGCCCGGCAGTCGAAGCTGGCGAATCCTTGGGCTACCTGCCCGGCGACCTCAAAGAAAAAATCGCGCCGTACCTGCGCCCCATTCACGACAGTCTCGCCGAGCTCTTGCCAGTGGAAAAACTCCGCAAGTACGAAGAAACAGGCGCTATCGAAGTCGCCCCGCTCGCCTACATGCGCGGCCGCACCCTCAAGCGAGCCTTCATTATTCTAGACGAAGCGCAGAACACCACGCCCGAACAGATGAAGATGTTCCTCACGCGCCTTGGCCAACACAGTAAGGCAATCATCACTGGCGATGCAACGCAGGTTGACCTGGGCAAGGGCCAAAAGTCGGGTCTTGTGCACGCCATGAAGCTGCTCAAGGGCATTCGCGGCATTGCACAAGTGGAATTCGAGGCAACCGACGTGCTCCGTCACCCGCTCGTCAAAGACATCTTAAATGCGTACGAAAAAGAACGCTGAGAATAATCTAATTTCTATAGACAATTCACTAAAGACAATTGGCTAGATATGAAAAAGAAACAGACTAGACTTCATTTTATTATCGGCTGGGTTTTGATTGTCGCCGCCGCGATTTTCATGTTCCCCGATAAGAACATCGCGCTCCAGTCCGAACGCCCGCACTTGGGCCAGGTGAGCACGCGTACAATTGTCGCCCCCATCAACTTCGAAGTGCCCAAATCCGAACAGGAAATCGAAGCCGAAAAGACCCGCGCCGCCGAAAAGGTAAACGCTATTTTCGGTTACAACAGCGACGAGACGAACCGAGTCTCCGAAGACCTCAAGTCGTTCCTGCACAAGCTCGCCCAGTATGGTTCCTTGCAAATCCAAATTAACCAGCTGACCGCAAGCGGCGAAAGCGACTCTACCCTGCAGTCCAAGGTGGTGCAGGCATCCCGCATTTACGAAGTCTTAAAGCAGCGCATTTCTACTTCGGCCATTAAACCGCTGAGCCTTAACTCCAAGGCCCGCGACTCGCTCATGAATGTATTCAACCGCATGCTTCAGGCCGGCGTTTCTAACACATTCATCGCCAGCACCGAAACGGCAGCCCAGCTTTACCGCGACAACTACAACCTGCAAGATTTCAAGTACATCGTCTACACCAAGCCGAACATCACGCTCATCAAGGACAACGAAAAGACGACAGTCGAAGCAAGCAACATCCAGCCGCTCCGCCGCCGTATCGATGAAGCATTCGCCCAGCTCCAGATGAGCTTCCCCAACGAACAGGGACTTTTGAGCGCCTTCTACGAAACGTTGTTCGTGTTCATGATGCCGAACGTTTTCTACCTCGAAAAAGAAACCATCGCAAGCCGCGAAGACGCCCGCAAAAAGGTGACACTTATTAAGGGCATGGTGCCGCGCGGTATGGAAATCGTGGCGCAGGGCGCACCCATTACCAAGGAAATTCTCGAAAAAATTGACGCCTTGCAGCGCGCCCAGCAGAAAGAAGAAAACTCCAAAACCTTTACCGCCATCTACGGTAACGCCCTTATCTTTGTCCTGATTATCTCGTTCTTCTTCTTGTTCCTGTACAACACGCCCTCTAGAGGCATGTTCAAGAACGCACGCCAGCTTTGGAGTTTGATTGCTCTTGCCATGCTCCAGATTATCGCTTTCTGGGTCATTCACCACCTGTCTGGAAGCATCAACAACATCAACATTTCCATCATTCCCGAAAATCTGGACCTCATGTGGATTTACCCGTTCGCCTTTGCGCCGATTACCGCGACCGTGCTTTACGACCGCCACATCGGCCTTGCGTTCACCGTATTTTCGGCCATGATTTTTGGCATCTTGAACGGCTACGATCTGGCCGCCATGACATGCGCGATTGCCGTGACCATCGCAGCAACCGCACCGATTGCCCGCATGCGCTACAGAGTGCAGTTCGTCTGGGGTATTATCGTGGGCGTTTTGGCAATGGCCGCTGCCATTAGCGTGATGTTCCTGCTGCGCAACAGACTTTCGTTCGAAGCTTTCTACCAGAACCTGATGGCCGCAAGCGCAAACATCGTGCTTTGCTATGCCTTGACATCTGTCGCCCTGATTCACTTGATGGAACGCATTTTCGGTATCACCACGGTGCTTACGCTTATGGAAATGTCGGACTTTAACCGCCCGGCCCTCAAGCGCATTTCGGAATACGCCCCCGGTACATTCCACCACAGCATTCAGGTATCCAACCTTGCCGAACACGTGGCCGACAGCATTGGTGCCAATTCCCTGCTGGTGCGCGTAATGGCGCTTTACCATGACATCGGTAAGACCATGCGCCCGGAATACTTTACCGAAAACCAGAAGCAAGGAATCAACCCGCACAACAACATCGACCCGCTGCAGTCAGTGAAGATCATTACCGGACACGTGGAACAGGGTACCGCCCTTGCCAACGAATACAATATTCCGTCGCTCGTGGCCGCAGGCATCCGCGAACACCACGGTTCTTCGATTATCCAGTACTTCTACCACAAGGCTCTTGAAAACGCCAAGGAAACTGGCGAAGAAGTCAAGGTCGAAGATTACAGCTATAAGGGCCCTAAGCCGCAGAGCAAGGAAACGGCTATCTTGATGCTCGCCGACATTATCGAAGCGACCAGCCGTTCCATGACCGACACGAGCCCCGAAGCTTTGGCCGCCATGATCCACAAGACCATCGAAAGCCGCTTCACCGAAGGCCAGTTCAACGAATGTAACCTGTCCATTAGGGAACTATTCAAGCTCGAACGGGCATTCCTGGATAGTTTGGATGGAACGTACCATACTCGCGTGAAGTACCCGGGACAGAAATAAAAAAAAGTGCGTTTTTTAGCCCAAAATCGGTTGACAAGCGCCGTAAACTTTGTATATTTGGCTTCGTAATCTTGAGATGAGGACTTACTGATGGATAAAAAGAATATCATTCTTATTGCAGTCGGTGTGTTGCTCCTTGTTATCGGATTCATTTGCCTCGCCACTGGCCCTGCAGACAATCCGGTTTCTCTCACGGTTGCACCGCTTATCTTGGTTGCCGCCTATCTCGTGGTCATTCCGGTCGGAATCCTCTGGAAAGGCAAAAAGCAGGACAAGTAAACCCTTTCGGGCGATTAGCTCAGTTGGTTCAGAGCGTCTGCCTTACAAGCAGAATGTCAGCGGTTCGAATCCGTTATCGCCCACTACCGAAAATCGGAAACGATTTGGGGTGGTAGCTCAATTTTGGTTAGAGCACCGGCCTGTCACGCCGGAGGTTGCGAGTTCAAGCCTCGTCTATCCCGCGAAAAAAGACCTTCTGAAAAGAAGGTCTTTTTCGTTTTTAGTCATTCCGAACTTGGTTCAGAATCAGCTTTTAAAATTGATTTCACCTGTTAAATAAAATCGTCCCACGCCTGCGGCTTAGCGCCTGCTTGCGAACAGCGCGGCCCTTAAGGTCGAAGGTTCTCGTCGGCAGGCGGAGTTGCTGCATGCGGACAATTTGCTTTGCGGCAATATCCGTCTTGGAAGTATCTTGCTTGCTCGTATCCGCGACAGAGGTATCTGCAGCTGAAGTGTCTGTAGCCGAAGTATCTTCCTTGATAGTTTCCTGAATCTGCCAGATGAACGAATCGTTCTGCTGTTTCGGATTCTGCACTACGGTATTACTCACCGACTGCAGATAATGCCCGCTCTTGTAATTCTTGAGGTAGAATGCGTTCGGTGTATTGACCGGAGCGCCTTCAAATACATACCGCTGGTGAGCACCGCCATTATAACCGTAGGTTGCCGCTCTAATGCCAGCCGCTGTGGATTCGTTCGGGATATCCACGACGCGGTTCCCGAGCTGAATGTAGTATGTAACCGGGTTGTCGCCCACCGAGAAAATCTTCACGAAGGTCGCCGTATCCTTACAATCCATCAATTCCAGAGCGTTACTCGAAGTGATTCCCATGCATTTTTTTGTATCGCCAAGGGACTTGATTCTCCCCTCTTTGTAGAACGCCACCTTGAACAGCTGCTGGTAAATGGTCTCCACGAGAATCACATGGTTGATCAGGTCCTGTTCGGACTTGGCTTCGCTTGCCTGGTTCAAACCATACGGCCAGATATGCTGACGATCGCAATGGAGTTCCGCGTTCGGGCCATCCATCTCACGAAGTTTCGCCTGAACCTTGTCATTCCTGAAGACACCGTCTACACATGTTGCCGCATATTCCGACGTGGTTCCGACACCCATCGTGTGCGCCATCTCGTGCATGGCTGTGGGCACCACCATGTAGCTACGGTTTTCGCCAAAGCGCAAGTCACCGTTACTGCTGGCCTCGGCCGTGGGCACGCCAGGTGCGTAATAGACGTTGATGAACTTCGAGAGGTTCGAATAAGTGTTATACATTTTGACGGCCGAATCCATGACAGTCGTGATGCGCTTATAGGCATCTTGCTCATCGGAAGTCGGATTCGCAGACTTGTGCAAAGTGTATTCAACAGCCGAAAAGGCATTGCCAGCAAGGCAAGCCACTAAGGCAAAAGAACATAATGCGGGGCTAAAAAATTTCATGCAAACTCCAATCCAATCACCGAATGTAAATTTATATTCAAACTTTGCCATACGCAAGTAAATTTTTAGTTGGTAGAAGACCGTTGGTGAAGCGAATAAACTCATTTTTTGTATATTAGAAATCGACTTTTAACCCCCAAAAGGAGATTTTAATGAAATCCAGAATGCTCGTTGCGGGAATGGCCATTATAGCCCTCGCCGCACTTTCCGGTTGTGCCGGTGGCGTAAATGCTACCAAGTCGATTGAATATGCCGACTCCAACAAGACTATTGCACAAGAAGCCAATGTTGGCGCCGCTCAGCTTGAATCCGCCAACGCAAAGCTCGATTCCGCCAAGGCCCTGCAGGCCGACGGTGAAGAAGAAGAAGCCTACGCACTCGCCGAACAAAGCACTCTTGAATACAAGCTCGCTATTGCAAATGCAGAACTTGACGCCGCCAAGAAAGAAGACGAAAAGGTTGAAAAGGAACTGAGAAGCGATGTGGAACGCAAGCTCCTTTACCAGAACATCCTTGACCAGGAAACCAAGAACGGAGGAGCCAAGTAATGAAAACGAGAAATCTTTTAGTAATTAGTGCCATGGCAGCAGCATTCTCCTTTGCTGCCGAAGAAGCCGAAGGTCCGAACGCTGTAGAAGCATGCCAGACCGCAATTGATAACGCAGCCAAGAATATTCCGGCCAACGCCACCTCTGCAAAGTACACTCTTGCTGCCGCCAAGGCCAACCTCATGGATCTCGACGCCGCCTACAACGACGATGCCGAATCTGAACAGACCAAGGCTCTCGCCGCCAAGTGCGACACCTACGCCAAGACGATTGCCGCCCAGGCCGAAACCCAGAAAGTTCGCAACAGCACTGCTGAAAAGTGGGAAAAGCGCGCCGCTACCGCTCGTTCTATCGAAGCTATTCAGGAACAGATCAACAAGGCCCGCACCGGTAAGGTGAACGACCTCGAAGCCGAAAAGGCCAAGATGAAGGACCAGGAAGCCCGCCTCCAGGCCGAAATGCAGCAGAACCAGGAAAAGTTCCAGGCCGAAGCTGCCGCCCAGGAAGCCGCTTTGAAGGCTGCCAACCAGCGTGAAGCCGACCTCCAGAAGGAACTTGCCGAAGAACGCGCCAAGGCCGAAGCTCGCCAGCAGGAAGCCATGAACAAGCTGAACGAACTGCAGTCCCAGATGATTCAGGTGACCAAGTCCGCCCGCGGCATTATCCTTTCCATGTCGGACATCTTGTTCGCCGTGAACAAGGCTGACCTTAAGGCAGACCTCAAGACGAGTCTTGCCAAGGTGGCCGGTATTCTTTCTGTGTACCAGCAGTTCAATGTGTCCATTGAAGGTAACACCGACAACACTGGTTCCGAAGAACACAACATGAAGCTTTCCCAGCAGCGTGCCGATAACGTGAAGGCATTCCTTGTGGAACAGGGTATCGCCGAAAATCGACTCACAGCCAAGGGTCTCGGTATGACCATGCCGGTCGCCGACAACTCCACCAAGGAAGGCCGCCAGAAGAACCGTCGCGTGGACCTCGTGATCCAGGACAAGGCTCTTCAGCAGCAGGAAGCGAAGTAAGCCTAACGGAATACTTTTCCACTAAAGTCACCCCGCACTTGGTGCGGGGTTTCTTTTTTTGCATTTTGCGTGACAAAGCAGTTTAAATTTGCTATTTTTAGCCCCGTAACTTTTAAACCGGCGATGCAAGTCGCCAATCAAATCAAGAGGTAAAACAATGGCAGTTTCTTACAAGGAACTCGGCCTGGTGAACACCAGGGAAATGTTTGCAAAGGCTGTTAAGGGTGGCTACGCTATCCCGGCTTTCAACTTCAACACCATGGAACAGATGCAGGCCATCGTGCAGGCTGCTGTCAAGCAGAAGTCTCCGGTGATCATGCAGGTCTCTAAGGGTGCTCGTAACTACGCAAACGGCACCATCCTCCGCTACATGGCCCAGGGTGCTGTTGAATACGCCAAGGAACTCGGCTGCGCCAATCCGCAGATCGTGCTCCACCTCGACCACGGTGACTCTTTCGAACTCTGCAAGGACTGCATCGACAACGGTTTCTCTTCCGTGATGATCGACGGTTCTGCTCTTCCGTACGAAGAAAACATCGCCCTCACCAAGAAGGTTGTTGAATACGCTCACCAGCACGACGTGACCGTCGAAGCTGAACTCGGCGTGCTCGCCGGCGTGGAAGACGAAGTCCAGGCAGAAGAATCTCACTACACCAAGCCGGAAGAAGTGATCGACTTCGCTACCCGTACGGGCTGCGACTCCCTCGCTATCTCCATCGGTACTTCTCACGGTGCATACAAGTTCAAGCCGGAACAGTGCACTCGCGACCCGAAGACTGGCAAGCTCGTTCCGCCTCCCCTGGCATTCGACGTGCTCCACGCCATCGAAAAGAAGCTCCCGGGCTTCCCGATCGTGCTCCACGGTTCTTCTTCTGTTCCGCAGGACGAAGTGGACACCATCAACGCCCACGGTGGTAAGCTCCCGGATGCCGTCGGTATTCCGGAAGAACAGCTCCGCGAAGCTTCCAAGTCCGCTGTTTGCAAGATCAACATCGACTCTGACAGCCGTCTCGCTATGACTGCCGCTATCCGTAAGTATTTCGACGAACATCCGGAACACTTCGACCCGCGCCAGTACCTCAAGCCGGCTCGCGAAAACATGCAGAAGATGTACGAACACAAGATCGTTGACGTTCTTGGTTCCAACAACAAGCTGTAATCGCAACGAAGCAAAAAGCTTAAAGACCGTGCGGGTAAAACCGCGCGGTTTTTTGTTATATTCAACCACATGAATAAAAGATTTTTTCTGATTTATATTGTCATTTTGACTTTCTGCGCTGTTGCCTTGGCAAATACGTGCTTAGACGCCGTATATAAATATCATTCATTCATGGGTTACAATCCCGAAACAGATATACATGCGGATTCTGTGCATTTGAAACATTTCGATTTCGAATTTAATGACAAAATCATTTATACAAATAAAAAAATTGACCACATAAAAGATACTGAATACGACACCTATACTTACCGTTATTATGATACAGACGAATCTGCATTGAGCCATGAAAATCGCGAAATTCTCTTGTCAAAATGCGAGGCTCATGACACTTTATGCATTCAAGCTATCGGCTATGAAGATGGAGTATATGCTGAAACTGACTTTATAAAAATGACACAAAACTATACGAGAAATGAGATTCTTTCAGGAGAAGGCGAAAAATTTGCATATGTTCTTTTTGAATATTTCCTGAAAAAAGATTCCATGATAGTAGTATATACATTTGATACAGATTCAAACTTCAATGGAGGAATGACAAGACAAATCGTATATGTGGCAGATTCTTTAGATGATGTCAAATGTTATGAATATGAAGGTGATGAAATAGCAAACGTCACATATAAAACTACAGAAAAAGGTTTTTCTCTATCTTTCAGTGACGACTCAACATATATCAGTGAAAGCTTTTTTGTGGTTCCAAAACAAACAAACACCATCCGCAAAAACCGCAAACCCATCAAAATCGCGCCCAAAGCTCGTTACTTCGACCTGCTAGGCCGCTACAAGTTTACAAAATAACCCCACATCGCCATGCTCTGTCCTCATTGCCATTCAGAAATTAAAGACAACGCCACGTTCTGCCCGCATTGCGGGAGCGACAAAGATACCGGCTGGTCCGAGGGCGCGGAATTTACCGACCTCGAGACACCAGATTACGACGAAATTGTCGAGAATGAATTCGGCGAAAAGAAGAACAAGGCGAACCCGCTCGCCATCGCGGCCGCCATTATTGTTGCGCTCGCGTTTATCGCGGCGATGGTCCTGCACTAAGCCAGAGTCTTTTCGAGAGAATCCAGAATTTCGGACGCTTCGTTAAAGTCGTAATCGTCCAGCAGTTCCTTCAACTTGTGGAGCAGAACTTCTTGGTTCGGCTCAAACGCAATATTTTCAATGCCATCGAGAATACGCTTGCACTGGGTCGAAGAGCAGGTATCCACCGCATCCTTTAGCGCCTTGACCGCAGCCATGAGCTTTTGTGCGGCTTCGGGGTCATGCGACTTTTGCACGGTCGCATTCTGTTCCGAGGCAATGTCAGTCAGCACAATCTGCAAGTCTTCAATGAGCGCATGCAGTTTTTCTTCAAATACGTTGTAATTGCCAAAATTACACTGTTTCTGTTCGAGTTCCGCTTCAAGCGAGGCCGCCAAGTTCTGCACATGGGTAGACCCAATTGTTCCGCACAGGCCCTTGATGGTATGCACAATGCGGGTCGCTTCTTCGTAATGGAATTCTTCGATAAGCGAGCGCAAATTGAACGAATTTCCGCCATAGTCGCGCACAAATCCCTGCAGAATCTTGAGGAACATATTGCGGTTATTATTGGCATGGTAAAGGCCCGATTCCGCATCAAAGTCGCGCACTTTCTGGAAATAAGAGATGAAATTCTTGTCGTCTTGCGACAGGTCGGAATCATGCCCGTTGCTTGCATGCGGCGTTTCAGCGGCCACCGGCAAGAACTTCGCCATTTCTTCGTACAAGACCGTCGGATCAATCGGCTTTACAATGTGCGCGTTCATGCCCGCTTCAAGGCATTCTTCGGTATCTTTCTGGAAAGCGCGGGCACTCATGGCCAGAATCGGCACCTTCTTGAAGTATTCATCTTCGCGGGCACGGATTTCCCTGGTCGCGGTAAGGCCATCCATAATCGGCATCTGGATATCCATGAGCACCATGTCAAAGGCGTCTTTCTTAAGCATGTCGAGCGCTTCTTTACCGTTATTCGCAATCATCGCGGTAAGGCCAACGCTATTCAAGAGCGAAACCGCCAATTCCTGGTTCATCTGGTTATCTTCGACCAGCAGGATCTTCGCTTCCTTAAAGTAAATCTTGCCCTTTTCCTTCTTTTCCACCTTCTTGTAAGTCAGCGAATAACCGAAGGCTTCTTGCAGTGCACTCAAGAGGGTACTAATCTGGAGCGGCTTAGACACGTTGCTGTTAAAGCCCAGGCTCTTGGCCGCATTCAGTTCATTTTCGTCGAAATGAATCGGGTGCATCAACACCTTTGGAATTGACTTCATGTTATCAGTCAAGCCATGCACAAAGTCAAATCCGTTCAAAATCGGCATACTATAATCGACCAGGAACAAATCGTACGGGGCCTCGCCCGCTTCTTCGTGCGCTTGAATCAAATCCAGAGCCTCGTCCACAGAGCTAGCCTCTTCGACCACACAACGCAACTTGTTCAGGTAATGCCTTAAAATCGTACGAAGGTTCGCGCAGTCGTCCACCAAGAGCACGTTCTTATTCGTAAAGCGGTCTTCGTTTTTCCACTTGGGTTCTTCGCCGGCCTGCGGTGCAACCGGGAGCGTAATCGTAAAGAAGAACTGCGAACCGACCCCCGATTCACTCGAAACTTGGAGTTGCCCGCCCATAAGTTCCACCAGCGACTTGGAAATCACAAGTCCGAGGCCCGTACCGCCGTACTTGCGCGTGGTAGAACCATCTGCCTGCGTAAATGCGTTGAACAAACGCGACACCTGTTCCTGCGTCATGCCGATACCCGTATCCTTGACGCAGATATACAGCTTGACCATGTTGTTCGCCTGTTGCAACAGCTTGACGCTCAGGGTAATGTCGCCCTTTTCGGTAAACTTGGTCGCGTTGTTGATCAGGTTCGTGAAAATCTGCGAAAGCCTGAGCGGGTCGCCCATCAAGATTTCAGGAATATCCGGGTCGATATCGACAATCAGTTCTATCGGGCGGCCTGCGATACGCACCTCGGCAAGAGCCGCCACCTCGTCAATCACATCTTGCAGCACAAGCTGCGTGATTTCCAAATCCTGCTTTTTCGCCTCAATTTTCGAGAAGTCAAGAATATTGTTGATGATTCCAAGCAAGGACTTTGCAGCGTGCCCAATGCGGTCTACAAATCCTCGCTGGTGATTATCCAGATTCGTCTCTGAAATCAAGTGGGCCATACCGATAATGGCATTCATCGGCGTGCGGATTTCGTGGCTCATGTTGGCCAAGAATTCGCTCTTGGCCTGGGTCGCCTGCTCTGCAATTTCTCGGGCAGCCACCACTTCCGAAATATCAATCATCGAAAGCATGTAGCCAACAACAGTCTCTTGCACCTTCAAGGTACAGCCTTCGCCGCGGAACCAAGTTTCTTCGGAGCCGTTTTCGGGCTTGAGCATCAAAGAATCCTTCCAGACTTCGTCATTCTGGTAAGACTTGATCATGGCCTGAATCATCGATTCCGGGAGGCCCATGTCTTTCAGTTCATTAATCGAAATTCCGACAAACGAGCGCCATTCCTTGCCCAAGAATTCCGCCAGTTGGCGTGACATATATTTAATATGCAGGTTCTTGTCGAAAATAATCAGGATCGAATGATCGCCCGAAAGCATGATCGTATCCAGAATCGTATCTTTCTGGATTCCGCTCGTTTCATCGTTGATCATGATCAAGAATCGAGTCGCGCCATTATCTTCAACCAGAGCCTGGAACGACATGCCCCACCATGCTACTTCACCATCAGCATTTTGCACCCGCACAATAGTCTTACGTTCACTTGCAAGCATCTGCCCGCCCATCGCCACGCGATGCGCAAACTTCTTGAACGCATCCGAGGGGAAGAACTTGAACAGGCTTTCTTCTTTCATGTCATCGCCATTGTTCAAGAAATCGACCACATGGGCACTCGCATGCAGAATATCAAAGTTTTCGTTCGTTAAAATAATCGTGAAGTTATCGCCTTTCCACAAAAGCGTATCGAAAAGTGTACTGGAATTCACGCTGTCATTCAAGTCGCGCTGAATATAGCGGCGGAACAGTAAGTGCGAGGTAATCGCCGCAAGCGCTACCAAGGCGAACACTAAAATCGCCACAATGCCAAGCACGGTCGAAGAATTATTATCGATACTAGCAGCAATCTTGTTATGCTGACTTACATGAACCAAGTAGAACGGCAACTGCTTCAAGGGCGTTACCATGAAAATCAACTGCTGGTGGTGCTCATTCGTCTTTTCAAAACGTAAAATACGCCCATCCATCAACGTGTCAGAACTGAATTTGTCAGATACAAGTTCCAACAATTCTTCGACACTGTCCTGCAAGACCTTACCGCGGTTCGTTTCGTACGGGAAATACGTGAACAGATTATCGTTTTCACTGCCCACCAACATGGTAATGCCGCCTTCTTCCTTGGCAAGCGCTCCAAGAGTCAAGCGCACCTTATGCAAATTGACATCTTCGCCTACAGCACCCCTGAACTTATGGTTGCTGTCCCAAATCGGGTAAGAAAACGAAAACACTTGGCGATTGAGGCTTTTACGGATCGTCGGTCCCGTGTAGGCAAGGCCCCTTTTGCGGGAGGCTTCCAAATACCAACTCTTGGTACGGAATTCAGCCTGGTCACTTTCGAGCTTGATTCCCCTGCCCGAAATAAAATCGCCGGCAGTCGTCCCGAAATACACGTCGACAATACCATCGGCACTCTGAGTCTGCTTATAAAGAATCGGCCTTATCGCCTTGTCCTTGGTCACCTGCTGTACACGCTTTGCGGCGACAAGGAAGTTTTCTTCGCGAACCTTCAAGAACGCTTCCACTTCGGTCTGCACGCGTTCACGGAGAGCCGTTTCGGTATTCGCGACGGCAGAATCCACCAGCATGGAACGCACCGCATGCGAAAAAATAAGGACCATCGCCACTGCCGCAAGCAATGTCGGTAGCATGTAAACCACAGAAATGCGGTTACGTAAACGACGACGTTGTGCGTTCAGCGGGTTACGGGACAAGGCCACTCCTTTTTAAGGATTTTCCTTAAAATGATCGTAAATCTCGGGCAGCTTGGATTCTAAAGACATAAAGGCATCGACGACATCGGGGTCAAACTGAGTTCCCTTGCCTTTCAAGATTTCTTCGACAGCCACTTCGTGCGGGAAAGCTTCTTTATACGGGCGCTTCGAGACCAGGGCATCGTACACGTCGGCCACCGACATCAAGCGCGCCCCTACCGGAATATCGTCGCCCTTGAGCTTGTTCGGGTAACCGGTGCCATCAAATCGTTCATGGTGATTCAAGATAATATCGGCACAAATCTTGACCAACGGATGGTCCTTGAGTTCGTGCGTGGCATTCACCAAGACATCGTAGCCCTTTTGCGCATGCGTACTCATAATCGCCCATTCTTCATCGTTCAGGCGAGCCGGTTTACGCAAAATTTCGTCAGGAATACCGACTTTACCAATGTCGTGGAGCGGAGCCGCTGTCGCATAGTAATCGATATATTCGTTATTCGGAATCGCCGCTTTAAAGCGAGGATGCTCGCGCAAAGTCTCGGCAAGCATCTGCACCAATACCTGCGTACGCTTAATGTGAGCGCCCGTTTCGGGATCTCGGTATTCGGCAAGCGCACCGAGGCTTGTCAGCATGACCTTGAGGGTTTTACGCAAATCGAGGGTCTTTTCTTCGACCAGTTCCTGCAAATGGTCACGCTGCTGTTTAAATTCCAGCTGGTTTTTAATACGGAGCTGCACTAAGTTCGGGTGGAAGGGCTTAGTAATGTAATCGACTGCCCCCAGGTCAAGCCCGATTTGTTCACTCTTGGAATCGGCTTTTGCCGTCAGGAACAGCACGGGCGTATTTTCGACCAGTTTCTTTTCGTTCATTTGGCGAAGAGTCTCGTAACCATCCATTTCGGGCATCATCACATCGAGCAAAATCAGGTCCGGTTTGACTTTTTCGGTCAAAACAAGGCCTTTTTTGCCATCTAAGGCCACAAAAACGTCGTACTCGCTGGACAAAATCCCCTCGAGCACTTCAATATTCGTCTTCGTGTCGTCAATTACCAAAATCTTTGCGCGCTTCCGTTCCATATAACCCTAATATAATGTTTAGTGGCCTGAATAGACCAACTCAACTTATTCCAACTTGGAATATGCCATTTTTTTTGAGAAAAAGCCCTTTTGCAACATTTTTATATGTTTCCCCCCTTACAACATGTGATATAATGTACAAAAGGGGTATGGAAAAAAAGTCAATATTCTTATTAAAATTGACAAAACGCCCTCTAAAAGTGGAATTATATTTATGGATGGTCATTAGCCTATACTTTTACAGGTTCGGAGATTTAGAGATGAAGCAAATTATACCGTTGGCAATCGCTTTAGCAGGAGCGTCTTTTGCACAAGTCGATGTAGCCCCCTTCTGGCGCGCAGTTGACAGCGTAAGCAAGAGTTTTGGCAACTCCGCCAACGACCTGTATACCGACCTCCCCCTCCTCGATACTATAAAAATCCTCGGAGAGACCTTCCCCATCACCTGGGAAAGCAGCGACACCCTGTTCCTCACC
Source organism: uncultured Fibrobacter sp. (assembly GCF_900316465.1). Taxonomy (NCBI): domain Bacteria; kingdom Pseudomonadati; phylum Fibrobacterota; class Fibrobacteria; order Fibrobacterales; family Fibrobacteraceae; genus Fibrobacter; species uncultured Fibrobacter sp. Next base: position 73,709 of record NZ_ONDD01000012.1, read on the forward strand.
CACAACGGTCTCATTAACGGAAGACTTGTCGGCGAAAACAAGGAAGTAACACTCACGGCAACCATCCACGACGGCCTGAGCACAAAGACGCAGGACGTACCGCTCAAGGTCTCCATCCATGGGTACGAACCCTACTCCAACTACCTTTTCGCGTATTTCCCGGCCAACGACAACGAGAATATCTACTACGCGCTGAGCAACGACGGCTACAGCTTTACCGCCATGAACAACGGAAAGCGCGTGGTAGCCGCCGACACCGTGAGTATCAAGAAGGGGCTCCGCGACCCGCATGTATTGCGTGCGCCCGATGGCTGGTTCTACATGGTGAATACCGACATGAAGAGCGCCGAGGGCTGGGCAAGCAACCGCGGCATGGTGCTCATGAAGTCCCGCGATCTCATCAACTGGAAGCACGCCACCGTACATTTCCCCGACAAGTACAAGGGCAAGAACTTCGCGAACGTGACCCGTGTCTGGGCCCCCGAAACCTTCTGGGACGACACCTACGACAACGGAGACGGCACCAAGGGCCGCCCGCTCGTGTACTTCTCCCTCCTGACCAATGATGGCACCATCAGCTACGACAAGGTATTCTATGCCTACTCGAACAAGGACTTTACCGACTTGGAAGGCGACCCGCAGCATTTCTTTGACCGCGGCAAATCGACTATCGATATGGATATCGTCTATAACCCGGTCGACAAAAAGTATCATGCCTTCTACAAGAACGAAGGCGACGGCGGAATCTGCAAGGTGACCGCACAGACGCTCATGCCTAAGAGCGGAGCCACTTCGGGTTCGCAGTGGAGCAAACCGAGCAAGGCCCTGCAGCAAACGACCGAAGCCGTAGAAGGTGCAGGCGTTTTCAAGCTGATTAACCAGAATTCCTGGGTGCTCATGTACGATTGCTACATGAACGGACATTATCAATTTACGAGCAGTTCCGACCTCGAAAACTTCAAGTTCGTACAGGATACCAAGACAAGCGGCGCATTCACGCCCCGCCACGGAACCATTCTCCCGATTACCGCCCAGGAGACGGCAGCCCTCATGAAGGCCTTCCCCACTCCGGACTTTGAGCCGAGAGTCATTGACATTCCCGATTCTATCGGTGTTTGCGATGGCAAGAAGGTCGTAGCCCCGTGCAGTGGCACCAAGATTATCCCGTACAGCAAAGTCGGCGACGGCGGCTGGAACGAATCGCTTGACTTGAAGGTTGCCAAGGGCGCATCAGTCACCTTTGGCCCGCACCCGTGGGACGGCAAGATTTGGAGCTGGGAAGGTCCGAACGGATTCAAGTCCACCACCCGCGAAAACACCCTCAAGAATGTGGACGGAGACTTTAGCGGTTACTACACCGTGACCTACACCAACGAAACCGGCTGCAAGAGCCAAGCCAGGATCAAGATGGTCGTAGACGACCCCGACAAGCCCTACAAGGAACCGGACACCACTACGACGATTGTTTCACAAAGCCGTTTGAACTTTAGCGGTCGTCCTCTTCGAACCGAATATTATGATTTCCTCGGTAATCGCTTAAAGAGTGTTCCGCAAACCCATGGCAAGTACCTCCGTAAGGATGTCTATGCCAATGGCGTGAAATGGTCTAACCTCAAAAAATAAATTTGCGTTAGAATTGAATCGCGCGCGATAACTTAATAAATGCATTGACCGGGTCGACATAATTCCAGATGCCCCCGAGAACAGAGACTCCCTGCACCGGGAGTTTTTTGATTTCGTCGAGCGTTTCGTGGTCAACGCCGCCAAAAGCAATCACCTGCGGGATTTTTGAACCGGCTAAAGCGTTTAATTTGCCCAAAACAGGCTCAATTCCGTGAAATTTGACCGGTTCATACACCGATTGCGGCTGGAATACCGGCCCCACAAGCGCTCCGGACACCCACTCCGGCAGCTGTTCCAGCTGATCCAGGCTCCGGCAAAAGGCGACCGTATTCACGCGTTTCCAGCTTTCGGGGACATCGCCCAGCAACGAGCCAGCCTCGGCAACGCACCCGCGAGCATCTAGGCGCTCCGCCAAATCCGGCGTGCCACGCACCCAAATACGGTCACGGCAATCCATCGGGAGCGACAAAAGCCAACGTTCATAATCGCTTTCGGTGGCATAAGGAGAGCCCCCTCGCCCGCGCTTCTGCAAAATCAGGCGCGAAAGCCCGCGGGAAAACATTTGCTCAATATCGTCAAATTCCGAAGCAAAATCGTCAGGAGATGTCGAAAGCCACAATCGCATGGAGCAAATATACAATAAAGAAACACCCCTAGATTTACGCATTTTTTCAAAAAATGTATGTTCATTCCCCTTTAATCTTTATATTTTTCTCTACGGATTTTTGCGCCACGGGTGTGCGCCACATGCCCGAGGTGTATATGATCAGATTTTTTCGAAAAAACCTAAAAATTGGAGACACACATGGCAAAAAAGATGATTGCGTGTGACGGTAACGAAGCCACCGCTAGCGTAGCATTTGCTGTTAGCGAAGTTGCGGCTATTTACCCGATTACACCGTCTAGTCCTATGGCTGAGCACGCCGACAACTGGAGTGCTGCAGGCAAGAAGAATATTTGGGGACAGGTTCCCCGCGTGTTTGAAATGCAGTCCGAAGGTGGCGCTGCCGGTACCGTTCACGGTGCTCTGCAGGCCGGTGCCCTCACCACGACCTTCACCGCTTCCCAGGGTCTTCTGTTGATGATCCCGAACATGTACAAGATTGCGGGCGAACTGACCCCCACGGTCTTCCATGTGACTGCCCGTGCCCTTGCCATGCAGGGCCTTTCTATTTTCGGTGACCATTCCGACGTGATGGCTTGCCGCCAGACCGGCTTTGCCATGCTCGCCTCCAGCTGCGTGCAGGAATGCCAGGACCTCGCTCTCGTGGCCCACGCATCCACTCTCGAAAGCCGCGTTCCGTTCATGCACTTCTTCGACGGTTTCCGCACCTCCCACGAAGTGATGAAGATCGAAGCTCTCGAAGACGGCGTTATCCGTAACGTCATCGACGAAAAGTACGTGAAGGCTTGCCGTGAACGCTGCCTCACCCCGGACCGCCCGACCATGCGCGGTACCGCACAGAACCCGGACGTCTACTTCCAGGGCCGCGAAACGGTGAACCCGTTCTACCTGAAGGTTCCGGAAATTGTCCAGAAGTACATGGACAAGGTTGCTAGCTACACTGGCCGTCAGTACCACATCGTGGACTACGTCGGTGCCGCCGACGCTGACCGCGTGATCATTTCCATGGGTTCTTCGACCTGCACCATCGGTGACACCGTCAAGTACCTCAACTCCAAGGGCGAAAAGGTCGGTCTCGTGAACATTCGCCTGTACCGTCCGTTCCCGATGGAAGCCGTGGTTGCAGCCCTCCCGAAGACAGTCAAGAAGATTGCCGTCCTCGACCGCTGCAAGGAACCGGGTTCCGCTGGCGAACCGCTCTTCCAGGATGCCCTGACCGCAATCAGCGAAGCCGTGATGGCCGGCAAGATGGCTATGCCGAAGATGATCGGCGGCCGCTACGGTCTTTCCTCCAAGGAATTCACCCCGGCTATGGTCAAGGCCATTTACGACGAACTGGCCAAGGCTGACCCGAAGGCACGCTTCACCGTCGGTATCAACGACGACGTTTGCCACACCAGCCTCACCATCGACCCGAACTTCAAGCTTGAAAGCGACTTCTTCCAGGCTATGTTCTTCGGTCTGGGTTCCGACGGTACCGTGGGTGCCAACAAGAACTCCATCAAGATTATCGGTAACGAAACCGACAACTACGCACAGGGCTACTTCGTCTATGACTCCAAGAAGTCCGGCTCCATGACTACCTCTCACCTCCGCTTTGGTAAGAGCATCATCGACGCCCCGTACCTGATTGGCGAAAACGAAGCCGACTTCGTGGCATGCCACCACACTCCGCACCTGGAATCCGTGAACATGCTGAAGTACGCGAAGGATGGCGCTACCTTCCTCGTGAATACACCGCACTCCGCCGACACCGTGTGGGATACCTTCCCGCGTCCGGTGCAGGAAGAAATCATCAAGAAGCACCTCAAGGTGTACGTAATCGACGCCTACGCCGTTGCCGCGAAGACCGGCATGGGCCGCCGCATCAACACCGTGATGCAGACCTGCTTCTTCAGTAAGCTCGGTAACGTGCTCGACGCCGAAACCGCCATCAAGTACATCAAGAAGTATGCCGAAAAGACTTACGCCAAGAAGGGTCAGGAAGTGGTCCAGAAGAACTGGGACGCTATCGACGCCTCTCTTGCTAACCTGTTCGAAGTCAAGGTTCCTGCTACTGTCACCAGCACCAAGGAATTCCGCGCTCCGATCCACGGCAACGCTCCGAAGTTCGTGAACGAAGTCACCGCAGAAATCATCAAGGGCAACGGCGAACTCCTCCCCGTTTCCAAGATGCCTTGCGACGGCGTGTTCCCGACCGCTACCACCAAGTACGAAAAGCGCGACCTCGCCCTCAACATCCCGTCCTGGAATCCGGACGCTTGCGTGCAGTGCGGCAAGTGCGCCATGGTCTGCCCGCATGCAGCCATCCGCGTGAAGGTCGTTGACGAATCCGCAGTGAAGAACGCTCCGGAAGGCTTCAAGTACACCCCGGCCAAGGGCTTCAAGCTCGAAGGTTCCGACAAGCCGGTATTCGCGATTTCCGTGTCCAGCTACGACTGTACGGGTTGCGGCGTTTGTACGCAGGCCTGTATCGGTAAGGACAAGGCCGACGAAACCAAGAAGGCCATCAACATGGTGCCGCAGGAACCCATCAAGGTCCAGGAAGGCAAGTGCTGGGACTTCTTCGTCGACCTCCCGGAATTCGACCGTACCAAGGTCAACAAGAACCTCGTCAAGCAGGCAATGCTCCTCGAACCTCTGTTCGAATTCTCCGGCTCTTGCGCAGGCTGCGGCGAAACCGCTTACGTGCGTCTCGTTTCCCAGCTGTTCGGTGACCGCATGGTTGTCGCCAACGCTACGGGTTGCTCCTCCATTTACGGCGGTAACCTCCCGACCACACCGTGGGCAAAGAACAAGGAAGGCCGCGGTCCCGCTTGGGCCAACAGCCTCTTCGAAGACAACGCAGAATTCGGTCTCGGCATGCGCCTCGCTATCACGAAGCATACCAAGCAGGCTCTTAGCCTCCTCGAAGCCGTGAACGTTCCTGCCGAACTCAAGGAAAAGCTCACGACCCAGGACCAGTCCGACGAAGCCGGCATCAAGGCCCAGCGTGAAAACGTCGCCGCCCTTAAGGCCGCTCTCGCCGGTGCTACCGACGAAGCATCCGTCAGCCTCCGCGACGAATTCGCCGATTACCTCGTGAAGAAGTCCGTGTGGATCTTCGGTGGTGACGGTTGGGCATACGACATCGGTTACGGTGGTCTCGACCACGTCATGGCAACCGGTGAAAACGTGAACATCTGCGTCCTCGATACCGAAGTGTACTCCAACACCGGTGGACAGGCTTCCAAGGCCACGAACCGTGGCGCAGTCGCCCTCTTCGCCGCCGCCGGTAAGCGCGCCGGCAAGAAGGACCTCGGCCTCATCGCCATGAGCTACAAGAACGTTTACGTGGGCCGTATCGCCCTCGGTGCAAACGACGCTCAGGCCCTGAAGGTTCTCCAGGAAGCGGAAGCACACAATGGTCCGTCGCTGATCATCTGCTACTGCCCCTGCATCAACCACGGTTTCGATCTCAACAGCCAGCTTCAGCACCAGAAGATGGCTGTGGATTCCGGTTACTGGACTCTGCTCCGCTACAACCCGGCTCTCGCCGCCGAAGGAAAGGCTCCGCTTATCCTCGACTCCAAGAAGCCGACGATTCCGGTCGCAGAATACATCTACACCGAAAACCGCTACAAGCAGCTCACCCGTAACAATCCGGAAGTTGCCAAGAAGCTCGCCGACGACCTCCAGAAGGAAGTTGATGCACGCTATGCATTCTACGACGCCATGTCCAAGGATACGGAAGGGTTGATCAGCCTGTAAGCCGCAAGGATGTCATCCCCGCGAAGGCGGGCGGACAGCACTTAGCACTTTAGTGCTTAGTGCGCATGGCCACCAAGGTGGGGATCTCCCTTTACAAAAAGGCTCCCGTTCGAAAGAACGGGGCCTTTTTTTATATTTTGTCCAAAAAAGAGGAGTAACAGATGCGCTTTTTTATTTTCAGCTTGATGTTGGCGGCTGCAGCCCATGCCATTACTTGTACAGAAGGACAATTCTTATTTTCGAAAGACAAGGGCAGTTTTTACCTTAATGAAGACGATGTCATCATTGATAAATACTTTGTGGATTTCATCGATAGCGAGGACTCCAGTTCTTATAAATATATACGTGAGCAAGGTCGAGTTGTAATTGAACGCGAAATGACAGACCGAGGTGCATTGACATCGGATACGATCGTTATTTATTTGATAAACGACATCAACTCCCCTGCTGCCGACAACAGCATCGCTTACAACAAAAGCCATCTCGGCGATACAACGTTTATAGATGCCATTCTCAGAGAACCGGGCGATGATGAAAATGAAGCGAGCGTTACAGAAGTTCATTTGAAATTTTTCAAGAATCGTCTCATAGGCGATTATCATGAACTCTCCCCCAAAGACAATCAATATCGTTCTGAAATTTACCTGAAAAATGACACCCTATTTAGTTACAACATCACTTCTTCAAATGACACTGTCGGTTATTCTTTCATTGTGAACGACAAAGACAACAAACATGTGTGCCACGAATTCTACAAGATGAAGGAAGACGCAAGCTCCAGCAATATGGAAACCCGAGAACTCACCGACCGTTACTATAGGGTTAAAGAGAACGAAACGGGGTTTGTCTTCGAAAAGGTCAGGGAATATCGAATTGACCAGTATTTCTTGGTCTACACCGACGGTCACACAACATCTATTGTGAACCACCCGGTCACGCGAACGAAAATGCCTAGCCGCGGCTACTATTTCGACACCAAGGGTCGAAAGCTTTTCAAGGCAAACCCTTACAGAGTACAATTCTAGCGCGATTTCGGCTGCCTACGTCACAGCCTAAGCTATATTCAGCAAACTGGTAAACCCAGTCAGTTCCAATACTTCGCGGACGCTTTGATGCAAATTGATAAGCGTCAGTTTACCCTTTTCGGCAATCATCTTCTTTTGAGATGTCAAGAGTACACGAAGTCCGGCAGACGAAATGAAATTCACCTTATCAAAGTCCGCAACAAGATTCTTGGATTTGGAACAGGCCGACGCCATTTCCGCTTCAAAAGCTTCCGCTGTCGACGATTCGATTACACCTTGTAAAGCAAGAGTCAAAGTTCCGTTATTTTCAGAAACTTCGACACCAAATTTTGGATGTCCAAACATGACAAACACCTCTATAAAAACACCAGCACAATATTAAGTAATACATACAGCGATTTCAAGAGATTGAATACCCGCGTGTGACGATGCGCACTTTCATTTTTTTCATTAAAAATCAAGTTTTTTCCCAAATATCCCTTGACAAGCGCGAATAACCTTTTTATATTTGGCTCGTTCGGTTAGGAAACTGACCAAACGAAAAACCACTGGGGTGGTAGCTCAATTTTGGTTAGAGCACCGGCCTGTCACGCCGGAGGTTGCGAGTTCAAGCCTCGTCTATCCCGCGAAAAAAGCCTCTCGAAAGAGAGGCTTTTTCGTTTTCCAAGCAGATTTTTCGTCCGCTCCCCCCTCCTAAAGACAATGTAAATATTCTATAATTCTTTTTGTCTAGGAGGATCTATGCGCAAAATTTTACGCAAAAATACATCGCTATATTCTCGTTTGCAGGCAGCTCTCGTATGTACCGC